>USNU01000056.1 GCA_900556095.1 uncultured Bacteroidales bacterium
CCTGCCAATACGCAATCCTGCAAATTTCAGATGAGTCTTTCTGCAGGTATCAGCGGCTCTATCTCTACCAATACAGGTTTGGCACGGTTAATAGATATGGATGGCAATGGGCTGTTGGATTTGGTGGATGTATATAGTGGTGGCATAAGGGTTTCGCCGGATATTTACCAACCAAATGGGTATCAAAGCACGCGTCGGGTCAGTACGGAGGAGCACTTGCAGAATAGTACCACGCAGAATGCAGGCTTGGACCTTGCTGTAACGGCAGGTTTCTCCATCTTCTTTGTCAAACTGTGCGCAGGTATACACGGTAGTCCTGTCAATATATCCCTTACGGAAGGGACCTTTGATATTATGGATATGAACGGCGACGGTTTGCCGGACTTGGTGCGTGCGGATAAAGACGGCATCCATGTGCGGTATAATCAAATGGGCAAGAATGGTCTGCTTAAACATATTATCAATCCCACAGGGCAGCAAATAGAGTTGAATTACCAACTCTCCGCCCCCACTACGCAATACCCGGGTCGTCATTGGTTGCTCAGTGAGGTTCGGGACATCCATGCCCATGCACCGATGGGAGACACCGTTGTTGCACACCGGTTTGTATATGCAGACCCTTATTACAACAGAGAGGAACGCACCTCCTACGGCTATGGCGCAGTAACAACGGAAGATATTAATACGCAAGCCGACTATGCCGTCTATCGCCGTCATGTCCGCCGCTACAACAACCGCGACTTCGCCGACCATGGGCGGTTGGAATATGAGGCTATATTGGACGCCGAGGACAATATCTACACCGAATATGAATTGGGAGTTTCCTATACCGATATGGCAGGCAAAGCCACCGATGATGTCTGCCATGATACCAAGATACGTGTCAGCAAAGAGACGCACTATACCCGCTATTACGAGGGAACATCTTCGCCAATTGTTACGGCAAAGCAATATAACTACGACCACTACCATAATGTGGTTGCCTATCGCAATTTGGGTGATACCGTATTGGGAGAGGATGACCTTACGGCAGAGATAACATACCATACCCCCGAGCGCAATCTTGTGTCCCGTCCCAAGACACTCAAAGTATATGCCAATGGCGTATTGGCACGTCAGTCGGAAACGCAGTACAGGTTAGACAAACTCACAACACTCACACTGCGGGCCCCTGCCACCTACTCTACCATTGTTACCCGCTATGAATATGATGCAACCGGTCTGCTCACCCGCGTAACGATGCCCACCAACCATAAGGGACAGAAAGCAACTCTACGGATAGAATATGATTCACTTACCCATTCTTTGCCTGTTCGTGTTACAAATCAATGGGGGCAGACCTGTTCCACCCTGTATCATCCCTATTGGCAAGTACCCACTTGCATAACGGATGCCACGGGGAATAGCATACATTATACCTACGATGCTTATGGTCGATTGACGTCTGTCATTGCCCCTAATGAAGCGGGTAAAACCAATCCGACCATCAGTTATTCCTACCAACCTATCAGCAATACAAGCATTTGGCGATACCCACACTGGAATCCAACAACCCCGTTCTATATGGATGTATGTGCATATAGCAGCAGCGACTCTACCTGTCACCGTTCATTATATGACGCACGCGGAAATCTGTGTCAGCGGTTTGATAAAAGAATGGATGGGTATGTGCTTAGCAATCAAATGCAGCGAGACTGCTTCGGACGCAATGTGGCAACTCTGCAAAATATACTGATACATACCGACTTACCCACCTCGTATTATATGAGTAATGCTGCTATTCGCATACAAACGGACTATGATGTCTTAGACCGTCCTACTATGACACATTGGGCAGACGGAGCAGAGACTTCCATATCTTACGGGATAGGCGTTGACGCCTTGGGAGTCCCACGCCTGTTGCAGAACCACACAGATGAGAACGGCAACGAGTGGCAGCAATACACCTCCCCGCAAGGCTGGCTGACCACAAGCATTGCCCCCGATGAGGCTACTACTACATTCCGCTATGACCCATTGGGGCAACTATTGCAATCCACAGACCCCGATGGGCTGACTACTACACATACGTATGACGGTTTCGGTCGTCGCACGCAACGCACGCATCCCGATGCAGGCACTACCCGCTGGACGTATGATGCGGCAGGAAACATGATTGCATCTGCTACACAATCACAATTAGATGACAATACGGCGACCTCCTACGAATATGATTACAATCGTCTTGATCAAGTACATTACCCGCAGCATCCGCAAGTGGATGTATTCTATACCTACTCAGATTCTACAGGACGCTTGTTATCCCGCAAGGATATTACAGGAACTGAAAGATATGAGTACGATAAAATGGGTAATGTTTCATTATCGGAACGTCTGATAGTATTACCTACAGAACAAAACGGGTATAGGTTTACAACACGCTATACATACGATTCCTTCGGACGGATGCAATATATTCTATTGCCGGATGAGTATTTTGTAAGATATTCGTATAACCATGGAAAGGTATCAAGGATAGGGGGCAACAAGCGTAATGCCCGAAGCCAATATGCAAAGAAGATTCACTATGATGCTTACGACCGCATTGACACCATTTTATATGGTAATGACATTCGTACCACTTATACCTACGACACTGACAGGCAATGGCTTATAGGGCAGAAAGTTCAAGGTAATGAAAAAGTCCTTCAAGACCTCCATTACCAATATGACCACGTTGGCAACATCACGGAAATAGAACAAACAGCAGATAAACCGACATGGTTCGGTGGTCCGTACATACAAACCCATCAGTATGATGCGCAGAACCGTCTTATACGTGCCGATATGCTGAGCGATAATATTGGGTTGTATAGCAATTACAACTTGTCTTATAGCCCATCGGGCAGAATAGGGAACAAGACCTGTGATGATATGCTGTGGGATTATTGGTATGGATATGAGAATAGCAATAATGGTCGCCCCACCAGTCATCAAGTGCGTAGTATTTACGACCTGTACAATGATAATACCTCTTTCTTCCAATGGGATGCCGATGGGCAACTGCAAGCCGTTGTACGTCCCTGCACAGGAGATATGCGCCATCATTGGTGGAACGAGGCAGGGCAAATGGTTGCAAGTATCGATAACGCCTCTTGCGGATACTACGGGTATGACGGCAATGGAAACCGTGCCTACAAACTGACAGGACAATCGGCACAAGACCAGTACAATGCCGGTGAATGGCAATACCATGTGAATTTCAACGACGCCGTGCTTTGTCCGTTTTCGGGTTGACTCGTTTCCGTGTTTGTTTTGTTAAAATACGTATAAGGTTGACTCGTTTGTCGGATAGGTTGACCAACTTACTACGCAGGTTGTCTTCCCTTCCTCTCCGTCCCCTCGCGAGGGGATAGAGAGGAAAAATTGCGCCAAGCCTCCAACCCTCTCTTTTTTCTAAAAAAAATGCCCTTTCTGCACATTTTTCCGCTTGCTCGTAACGCCATCGGGCGGCAGGAACGATACTCGGGTCGTCCAAATAGACCGACATAGGTGTTCTATGTTTTTATCTATTATTCGGCATTTATTGTCCATTATTCGTTATTTTTGCAAACTGCATATTGCAATATATGAAAAAAATTTGTAAATTATGTGTTTTTTTCATAACTTTGCACCCATTTTTGGGACTAACCAATCTGATATATGTCTTTATACCCCTCTATCGGACAAATTTCCGTAGGTCGGGCTGAAGTGGACAACGTCTGTTTGTGCAACGTAGATGGTTTCGCAATGGCATTTTCGATCTGTGTATTAGTAGAGGTGAACGCCCATAACAAGAAACGTTGTGTGGCGTTATTTGTATCGTCGAGAGATATCTGCCGCCTTTTACGAACACATCAACAGAACCTCAATAGTCTGGCTTTCACGCCTATCGGGAAACACACATATATCATCAACGCGCTAAATTGGTTTTGTGGTGCATACTGCACCACGCATAAAATACATAAAATACATAAAATACATTACAGACCATGAATACTATACAACATTATTCCAAGTCATTACTTATTTCTTTATTCCTCATCCTCTCCATCGGAAATGTATGGGGAGAAACTCTCAAGGCAGGTCGCAAAGTATATTTGGATATTAGTCAGAATACAGGGTGGGCAGATGCCAATGCTGTGATAAAAATCCAAACAGATAAAGAAGGTCCTGTGCAAATGACTTGGCAAAGTGCGAATCTCTATGAATATACTCTAACTCAAGATGCTGTTTGGGTAAAAGTAGGTAGATATGGGGACGGGGGCAATACCGAGTGGAGTGTCTCGAAATCAATTGATGTTCAGCAGGGATATGATTGCGTACGTATTCCACAAAATGGGTGGAGTGATTGTACACTTACATGGGCAAAAGTATCCTCTATCTATTTCCAAAATACGGTAAATTGGGATAATGTGTATGTGTATTTTTATTCGGGACCATATTGGAGTGATGAAAAAGGTTCGGGCGCAAAAAATATACAACACAATCAGATGACAAAAATATCGGGTGAGGGAACATCGGCTATCTACAAGTTTACTTACGTGGGAAATTCTACTGCTTATGTCAGTTTCACAAGAGATGCACAAGGGGGATATGATAATTTTAAGCAAACAGAGGCTGTGTATAGGGGAGATTATAATGCCTCCAATCCTATGTATGTCCCAAATCCGACACGATCTGAAATCCATAATAATAATGATAGTACAACATACTACAACAATGGAACGTGGGGGACTATGCACCGCTTGAAATCCAAAACAGCGTATGGTACTTTCTTTTCAAACGTGTATGGTGATGAGGGACAGATTTCTTTCTTTGCTACCAAGAATTGTACACAGTGCGTCCAAACAATGAATAATGATACATGGCAGGACGGCACACCTTTTACTCTTGAGGAGCTGTCTGCGGACGGTATCTTCACAGCGACAATGGATGCCAACGGAAAAGTGGAAAATGTGCAACCATATACCGGTGATTTGACCGTATATAATTTAGACGGCAATCCGCGAAATTACAAGAGCAATCATAATAATGATGGCGATCAAGGTAAGTTGGTGGATTTCAGAGATGTATCCACCACCTACTACGACCACTACCACATGGAGTATATTGACGGAAATACGGACTTGGGCGCGACTATGGGAAATAGTATCAACACCAATATCGCCAACAAGATAACATCGCATCTGGCATCAAACTGCAATGTGCGCTACGAATACAATAGCAAAACCAACCGTCTGAGTCTAACCATGATTGCAGGAAGCCAAAACAAGTTCCTGTCTATCTATGGCAAGGGATTGAAAGACACTCAAAATAAAACTCTGACAAAGGGAGAACCCTTGACTCTCACGGATGGCGCAGATTGGCTCTATATGGCTGACTTCCAGGCTATTAAGGAAGATGATTCCACAATAAGTGCCTACTTGATGGCTACTTATAATGGTACACTTGGATATTGGCATCCAATGGACAGGAAACCGGAGAAAATGCCTCTTACCCGATTCTCGGTGCTTCTACTAAAAAGGGTACATACAATATCATGCTGCTGTACGACTACAAGACCAATCGCATCACCGCCGGTTGGAAACCACAAGACACCTTGGAGGTGAAAGATCAAGACACAATAGAAGCCAATCTTCTTTTGACGCGTAAGGAGGACAATGACGTGGCACAAATCATCCTAAAAAATGATAACAGCAAAATTTCCAAATTGCAGAAAGTGGTATTGGTAATGCAATTTAATAGAGACAAGCAAACGGGCGAATCACAATATAAGTTCTCATTGCCATTCGATTGCAGAATCAAAGACATCTATGGTCTTCCGTACGGATATATGAATTCATGGGGTATCCAGCGATACAACGGAGCAGAACGTGCCCGCACTGGATGGTTCGAACAAGACCGTCCAACGTTCTGGGAGTGGATGAATTACAACGATACACTCCGTGCTGGAGAAGGCTATTCGCTCACGGTGGACAGAGGCAATATAGGTGCATGGTATGGAGAAGGGGAAGGAGCGAAATATCTCTTTTTCCCATCCATGCAAACCGGTTTCAATATCACAAAATTATCCACTGCTGCTGCGACAGTAAAATATCCCGACCAACCCTGCAATATCAATCTGCAATACCCTAACGACACCACGGATACCTTCCATCGCGACCGTCGCAAATATGATAGCAACTGGAAACTGATTGGACCTAAAAACTACAATAACATTACAATCAAGAGTTCAAATATTACAGGGGATGAAACTTATTATTTGAATAAACCTTCGTTTGTGTATGTGTTGGATAAAGATGGAAAAGAGTATATTTCTCAATCAACAACAAACTTCGTATTCCGTGCTTTCTTCTCCTACTTCGTTCAGTTCGCCGGAACAATCACTTGGCAGCAATATACACAATCCGAGACGCTGAAACCTGCGCCCCGATACGCACCACAGACCACCCGAAAACCGGCAGAGTTCCGTATCGACTTGAAAGACATGAACGACAATGAGTTAGACCGTACTTTTGTGGCATTGTCGCCAATCGGAACAGAAGGTTTCGACCTCAACCTCGATTTGACCAAGATTGATGTTCAGCACCCTATGATATATACCATTTCGGAGAATACCGACTATGCAGGAAACACCCTGTCTCTCAATACCGACACGGTCGCATTGGTGGTGAAAACCGGCACGGGAGGCTCCTACACGATTGCCCTGCCGAATGAAAACAACGACTACGATGTGGTATTGGTGGATAAATTTGAGCAACAGGTAAACGTGCTTACGCCGGAAGGATATCCCATACAAGTGGAGCCGGGAATCACGCGCAACCGATTCTATCTGGTCTTTGCCCCCAAGACAGGGACATCGCAACCCGACGGACCGACTACCAACCTCCAAAAGACAGCTACAGACACGAATGTGAGAAAAGTGCTTATCAACGGAAAAATCTATATCGTCCGAGACAACCGACTATATGATATAACGGGGAAAATACTGACCCGCTGATAGGGCTTGAATCATCCTCCTGTAAAACGATCCGACAACGATACCCCCGT
Organism: uncultured Bacteroidales bacterium; assembly: GCA_900556095.1. Classification (GTDB taxonomy): domain Bacteria; phylum Bacteroidota; class Bacteroidia; order Bacteroidales; family Paludibacteraceae; genus Colicola. Next base: position 7,072 of record USNU01000056.1, read on the forward strand.
TCTTAATGTGTGATACTACAATGAAAATAAATTTGATAATAATAGAACAGACATTTGTGCGCACCATACTATGTGCTGTTTTGATAATCGGCTGTCAATATGCAAGTTACGCGCAAGAACGTAGTATCCTCGGTGATAATGCGTTTTCGCAGTTTAGAGAAAATAGAGTGCAGGAAACCTCCAATCCACATCGTGTGTATCAGACCACGGTATATACTCCGTTTAGTAGGGAAACACCGATATCAGTGATGGTAAGTGAGGCACATATATTCAAAACGGCAATGCTCACTCAGGACGAGCAGGCTGCCTATCAAACCTGCCGTGCCTATCAATCTACCATCTATCCTCCATATACAGAAGAGACGCCTTCTTCTATGGCATCAGTCGGTGCCGGGCATAGCGGGCCCCGTCGCCTGCAAGGAGAAACCGTAGATCCGGGACGACCGCCCGGAAACGGTTCGCCTATCGGAGGCCCGATTCTGCCGCTGCTGTTTTTGTCCGCGGTAATGGTACTGGGTATCTATCTGCGCCAACGCAAAAAGAACACTTCGGTTGATTCTAAACAAACAAATAATTTACCAATAGACTGATTTTCATTGAAAAGATTTTCACTTTTCCTACTAATACTCATTGGGTGTTGGTCGGTTGCGGTTGCGACATTTTCTACGTTCAACACCGGTAGTGCGGAAGTATATCCAAGACGGACAGATAGTATAGTGATAGAAATCAACGGAATCCGTTATAATGCCTTAGGACAGGAGTTGTAATAACGCCGTATCCCTAATAGAGAAGTAACTAAGAGAGAACTAATAGAGAATTTACATAACTCTGTATCTCAAAACATAAAAAGAGGTTGTCTGACACAATTCAGGCAGCCTCTTTTTGTTTGCTCTTCCCAATGCTCAGAGTCGCTTCATCAACCAATCTTACGTAGCCTGATGTCTTACAAGGAAAAAGATTGACTCATAGAATGTAAATAAAAGATTTTATGAGTACAAAACGTAGAACATTCATAATTCATAATGCTCTCATAATTCATAATTCATAATTACCCTTGCTCCCTATCTCCTCGCGACCTGCGTATAGGTGTCTTGGTACAGAAAAAGTTGACTCAAAAAAGCATAAAAAATGAGTCAGTCAAG
>USNU01000057.1 GCA_900556095.1 uncultured Bacteroidales bacterium
AACAGAAATCGAGAACAAATGGCTCGCCCGTAAAAATGTTCGATAGAGAATAGTAATGTCAAATAGAAATGAAACATATTTCCATAGACCAAATAAATACCAATGATATCTATACCCATTTCCAAGATTGCCAAATCCATATTGATGGCGTTAAGCTTGTAGAGTACGCACAGAAACTCAGACGAAACGCCACCACCATAGAGATGTGGGATGCCGACACACTGGTCGGATTGTGCGCCTGCTATATGAACGACTATGAGACGCGAACCGCCTACATCACCCATATCGCCATTTCCCTTCAATACCGCGGCTGCGGATACGGCAAACTCCTGTTGGAAACAACTATCGCTGCCGCCGCCGAAAAAGGGTTCCTGCGACTTAATCTGGAAGTCTTGAAAACAAATCTGCCTGCTCTTGCTCTCTATCAATCCCACGATTTTACCATTATCGAAGACCGCAACACCAAGTATTTAATGTCCTTACATCTTGCTGACAAGAGTGGGTGATTAGTGGGTGATTAGTAGGTGATTCCCGATACCTTGCCGTATGGATGTCGAATACACCCCCTTCGAATACAAATAAATTTGGATTTTTAAGAAAAAATTCGTATCTTTATAGCCAGTAAAACTATACATCTTACACGTAGTTCAGTTATGAGCAAAGTAAAACTATCCGACCCTATAGAGAGTCTTCAAGGTAAAATCTCACAGAAAGGAGAAACCATTTTCCGTTGCAAACAGTACCGCGACGCACGTGGTAATGTCATTGCCACGGGGCCGCAAGAAGCGTATGTCGTAGCCAATCCGCGCGACCGCAAGAAGAACCCGCCCACGCCCGCCGAGCAACGTCATATTGATTTGTTTGCCGAGGCAAGTCGCCGTACAACGCTGGAAATAGCCAAGGATTCTCCGCGTCGGGCATATTGGGAACAGCGTTTCCAAGCCCAACTCACGCACCCCGAGCATACCAATCCTGACGACCCCACATCGCCCTGCCGCAAAACCTACCACCAACTCAACACCTTCGTCCGCACCACTATCTACAACGAACTTAAGAAAAAGACTGGTGATACATCAGTATGAAATATATCTTTCTGAAAATAACCAAAGTACTTGTATAAATGAAATAAAAATAGTACCTTTGTTGCGTTAACAAATCTGCTTATATAGTGGACTATATTCCAAAGTTACCGCATAAATGATACCAACATAAAAGTAAGCAGAATAATCAACCGAAAAGTAGTATAATAGAAGTATAATTATGGAGCAAAATAACACTCACCCCCTCGTCGCCATCAAGTGCTTTGTGTACAATCATGAGCCGTATTTGCGTGATTGTCTCGAGGGCTTTGTGATACAGCAAACCGACTTTCCTTTCGTGGCTATCGTCCACGATGATGCTTCCACGGACAAATCCGCCGACATCATCCGTGAGTATGCAACAAAGTACCCCGACATCATCAAACCTATCTACGAAACGGAGAACCAGTACTCTAAATCGGACGGCTCTCTCGGTCGTGTAATGAATTCCGCCATTGATGCCACGGGTGCCAAATACGTTGCCGTGTGTGAAGGCGATGACTATTGGACCGACCCCCGCAAACTCCAAAAGCAAGTGGATTTCCTCGAAACCCATCCCGACTACGGATTTGTAGGTACGCGATATCAAATAGTTAAAGATGGAGAATTTCTTGTATGTGAGACTTTGCCCGCTCTATATGAGTGTGAAGGAGAGTGGGAATTATATGGGGATATATTTGAGTCTGTAGCAATTTATGGACCTCCAACGCGAACTTGTACGATGATGTACAGAAGACATTTATTGATAAGTTATCGTTCGATTATATATGGAGATTATTTGACAGAGGCAGTCTTGGCTTCGCAATCTAAATTTGCAAGACTATCCATAGAAACAGCGTGTTATCGTGTACACTCAGGCTCACTTACACAATCAAAACAAATGCGCGTGAACTATGCGGAATTTTTTGTAGGAGAGAGACGAATACTAAATCAATTATTTCCTAATGTTTGTCATTTTGATGAGGATGAATTGACGGATTATGTTCTCTATGCTAAGTTGAAAGATGCTATTTTGCGTGGAGATTATAGACTTGCTAAAACATGTAGAAATGAAGTGAGGACTTCCAAATATAGAAAAAAAACGTATTGTAGATATTTACGTGGTTACTTTTCGTTTTTGCTACTTAGATGTACTATGGCTTAATTACAATATCGTGATGAATATAAAATATACAAAAAGATTATGTAAGAGTTTATGGAGGGATATTAAACGCCCAACATATAAAGGAATCAAAGTAGCAGGAGCGAGTGAAAGATGGATTCCTTCTTTTATTGCGGATAGATTGCAATATAGTCATCTAAATGATGTCGCATGTTTTACTGTAAACTCATTTCCTGAATTAATACGATGGGATAGGCACAAGTATCGTTTCCTATACATTATGGAAAATGTACATGTGTATCAGGCTCATTGGGAATTATTTGCAGATATTCAAAACAAAAAGTATGCACCTGATTTAGTGATAGGTTTTGACAATATCTCTCAAAATAATTATATACGTTTTCCCTATTGGTTAATTGATAACTTTACTCCATTAACTTCATATCGTGATATACAAAACTTTGTAAGTCAATATAATTTTTCACAGCAGGCAAATAGAAATCATTTTTGTGCATTTATATGTCGTTACGATTACTTTGGAGACCGAGCATTGATGGCGGATATGATAGAGTCCGTTAGTCCTTTGTCCTATCCATCTGATTTTCGTCATAATGACGATGCTATGCGAACTACATATCAGAACGATAAAATCGCGTATCTTAGTTATTTTCGCTTCAATCTATGTCCAGAGAATACCAACAATGCAGGATATGTAACCGAAAAGATATTCCACGCAGTGAAAGCCGGCTGTATCCCCATATATTGGGGGAATGAAGGTCTTCCGGAAACCACTATCTTGAATAAAGATGCTATCATTTATCTTGATAGGGAGCACCCGCAAGAGGCATTAAGTTTGATAAAGTTATTGGAAACCAATCCACAAGCCTATGCGGAATTTGTTTCACAACCTCGTTTTGTACAAGGTGCTGCTGATGAGATATATGCTTATTATGATAGATTGGAAACTAAAATGAAGAACATCTTGAATATGTAACAAGGGAGACAGATAAGGATGATGGATAAAACGGAAATAATGTATTTTGGGTTTGAAGTGGAATTTTATTCATAGGATTTTTCTCATTGGTGTATAACTAAATCATATTTGGCTTGTAGTATAAACACGATGATGAATAGGGTGTATATGAAAGTTGCTTATCTTTTAGGTTCGCTTAATCGGGGCGGCACAGAGACATTGCTTTTAGATGTGTTTCGTAGCGCAGATAAGGCACCGTTCTCGTTTGTGGGGATTCATCGGAAGGGGGGGGCATATCGTGATGATTTCTATGCCACCCAACCTATGTTTTTGCAGTGCGCACCTACGCACCACAACATCTTGTCTTACATCAGACGCTTGCGCAAGTGCTTGCAAGAGCAACAAGTAACCATCGTACATGCACAGCAGTATATTGATGCCTTGTATGCCAAGTTGGCAACATGGGGGACTGGCATTAAAGTGGTGGAGACATTCCATGGATATGATTATGCCACTACCCGTTGGGAAAAGATACTGATTCAACTCAGCATACGTTGGAGCGATGCCGTGTGCTTTGTGAGTAATGCGCAACGGCAGTATTATTTGCGCCACTACACATTTGGCAATCAAGAAAAGACGCATGTCATATACAATGGTATAGACTTTTCCAAATTGGATGTTGTATCGGGACCACTTTGTGATTTGCCATCAAAAATCGCCCCCGCTTCGCGGGGAATGAAATTGGCAATGGTGGGGAACTTTGTGCGCGTCCGCGCACAAAGTTCGTTGTGTCAATTTCTGCTTCGTTTGGCGCAAGAGCATATTCCGTATGACTTCTATTTTGTAGGCAAACGTGATGAGAAAGAGCCATGGCGTTATGACCAATGTGTGCAATTCTGCCAAGATAACCATCTTGATATGGTTCATTTTTTGGGTAGCAGGAGCGATGTCCCGCAGATATTGCAACAGTTAGATGCTTTTGTCTATGCCACCGACCACGACACGTTTGGTATCGCTGTGGTAGAGGCAATGGCAGCAGGTGTACCGGTTTTTGTTAATGATAACGAAGTGATGGTGGAGGTTACTCGCGGTGGGGAATGGGCAACACTATATCAAACAAACAACACAGAAGACTTGTGGCAGCATTTTGGTACGTTTATTTGCAATAGAGACGCTTACAAGCAGCAAGCCAAACACATCGCACAACAAGTGAGACAGCATTATAGCATAGAGCATCATTTGCAACAATTGTATGAGGTCTATAAGAGATAGTAATTTTGAATTATGAGGGTTGTATTATATATGGAGGACGTTAATGAATGTGTAATTTATTAACGTTTTTTTCTATAAATGCCCATAATTTAACGTTATAATAACATCCTAAAAGCATTATAGGAGTGGTACAAGAGCAGTGAGTGGTAGGGGGATACGTGCGTGTTATGTGCGATATGTTATGTGTGGTATGATGTGTGATGTGATATGATTGTCCGATAAATATATCTTAATTGTTGCGTATCTGATGAAAAATTAGTATCTTTGCGCGATAAAAGAAAATGCAATATAAATCACTACCCAATACGATGCCTTTGGCGTTTGTGCCACGGAGTATTACAAATATGGCAATGCTGACGTATGTGTTGGCATTGTTGGCGTGTAATGTGCTGTATATGCGCTATGCCCTTACGTGGTATTGGTGGGCGTTCGGATTAGTGGAGGCGTGCGGTTTCTTCTATTTCGCCAACTATTGCACCAAACGATGGGCGCGTCTTTCGCCGAAAATGTTTGCCAAACGCTTGTTCGTAACCGCGCTGAGTATTCGCGTGGTATATGTGCTTTTCTCCTATTGGTTTTATCTCACTATGACGGGGTTTGAGTTCGACCCCGGCGATGTGGGTTTCTATAACGAGATGGGACGGTATGGTGCAAGTCTCTTGCGGGACGGACATTGGAATCTGTTTCCTGCTTTTGTGGCCTATAGCGGTGCCGATTATTCCGATTTAGGCTATCCTCTGTATTTGTCGTTTGTATATCTGCTATCAGGGGATAGTATTTTGGTGGCACGCCTTGTCAAGGCAATCTGGAGTGCGTGGACAGCATTGCTGATATATAAGTTAGCCGTGCGCAATTTTGGCGAAAGCACCGGGCGCATAGCGGGAGTGCTATGTATGTTGATGCCCAACCTGATATATTATTGCGGTCTGCACCTGAAAGAAATAGAAATGGTGTTTCTGGCAGTATTGTTTGCCGAGTGGGCAGACTATATCTTGCGTCGCGGCAAACTGACATTTGGACCCACCTGTGCCTTAATGCTTATTGCGGGGGCAGTATTTACTTTCCGCACAGCCTTGGCTGCGGTATTGGTGTTGGCTTTTTTGTGTGCCTTGCTGCTGAGCAGTACCCGCGTAGTAGGGTGGAAACGGCGTATCTTGTTGGTCGCGGTGGCAGCACTTGTTGTTGGCGTTGTAATGCTCAATAATACGAGTATCGGCAATAGTGTGCGCAGTATGTGGGAGACGCGCGGTTCGGAGCAAAAAGGCAATATGGAATGGCGTGCCACCCGTGTGGATTCACAAGGTCGTGTGCAGAAATTTGCCAAGTACGCTGGTGCAGCGGTCTTTGCACCAATGATATTTACCATTCCTTTTCCAACTATGACGGAGACTCCCGGACAGGAGAACCCCAAGATGATACACGGTGGCAACTTCGTCAAAAATATTACATCTTTCTTTACTATTTTGGCATTATTTATTCTGCTTTTCACCGGCGATTGGCGCAAGAACGTGTTGCCGATAGCCATCCTTTGCGGCTATTTATTGGTATTGATATTCTCCAGTTTCGCCCAATCGGAGCGTTTCCACTTGCCCTCTGTTCCTTTTGCGATGATGTTTGCTGCGTATGGTATTTCCTATATGCGCAACCCGAAATACAAACGTTGGTTCAATATCTGGTGTGTGGTGATGTTTGTTGCCGCCCTGGCATGGAACTGGTTCAAACTCGCCGGTCGCGGTATGATATAGAAAAGAATAAAAAAGATTCTATGTAAAACTTGCAAAAATAATGTAATATGGCAAACAAAGGAATAGATCCTCAATTAAAAGAGATTAGTAGTTATTTAACGCTAACCAATGGTGAGCGACTTGTTATTCCCGAATATCAGCGCGCATATTCATGGAGTATTTATCAATGTGACAAACTTTGGCAAGACATTGAAAATTTTATAGAGTCAGGTAATACGGATCCGTATTTCTTTGGTACAATTATATTGGATTCTTCCAATGATAAAAATGAACTTCATCTAATTGATGGGCAACAACGCACAACAACATTTAATATAGAATAGCCTTACGCTATGTAATTTGTATTGACTAAAAGTGTAAATATTTACAAGATTAGGATAATAAGGCACTATGATATTCTATAGAGAGAAATATATACAGCAACTGATTTCATTGCGGCATAATGGATTGGTTAAGATAGTTACAGGGCTTCGTCGTGTTGGAAAATCTTATTTGTTGTTCACTCTCTTCAAGCAGCGGCTGTTGCAAGAGGGGGTTCATCAAGACCATATCATAGAGATACAATTAGACTCTTTTGCAGACAGACGCTTGCGCAAAGCAGAAACTCTTTATACTTTTGTGCAAGAGAAGGTGCAAGCAGATTCTGGTATGTACTATGTCATTATTGACGAGGTACAGATGTTGGAGGATTTTGTGGCTGTATTGAATGGTTTCTTGCATATCGGTAATGTTGATGTATACGTAACAGGTAGTAATGCGCATTTTTTGTCCTCGGACGTAGTAACTGAATTTCGAGGTCGTGGCATACAGATATATCTTCACCCGCTCAGTTTTAAGGAAATACAAGAAGCAACAAAGGTTGATGTGTTTCATTTGTGGCGTGACTATATGTATTATGGTGGTCTCCCAATGGTTGTGTTAGAAGCCGATCCTGTGCGAAAGGCGCAGATGTTAAGTGATTTGTTGCATGAGACTTACTTGAACGATATTATCAATCACAATCGTATAAAGAACGATAGCGATTTAGAAGAGTTGCTGATTATGTTGGCATCCAATATCGGTGCATTAACCAATCCGACAAAACTTGCCAATACGTTCAAGAGTGAGAAGAAATCCCAGATTTCGCACAATACAATCAAACAATATATTGATTATTTTAAGGATTCTTTTTTGATCTCTCGTGCAACACGATATGATATCAAGGGGCGTAAATATATAGATTCTCCATATAAGTACTATTTTGCAGATTTGGGCTTGCGCAATGCCTTAATTGGTTTTCGACAGGTAGAGCCTACACATTGTATGGAGAATATCCTCTATAACTATTTGACGGAACAGGGGTATTTGGTAGATGTCGGGAATATCTTTTATATCGGAAAGAATGAGACAGGAAAATTGCAGCGTTCAACGTTTGAAGTAGATTTTGTGTGTAATCGTGGAAGTGAACGAATTTATATTCAGTCTGCCTATCGTTTGCCTGATGAAGACAAGTTGCAACAAGAACAACGTTCTCTTATGTTGACCGGGGATTCTTTCCGAAAAATGATATTGACCACGGATAATATCCCTTGTCATTCGTTGGAAAATGGCATTGTGGTTATGAATGTGTACGACTACTTGTTGTCTTAATAATACAAACAAATCCACATGCAGTGGCTTATATGAAACCATTAACACAAAGAAAAACAAATATGAAAACAGCATTAATCACCGGTATCACGGGGCAGGACGGCTCTTACCTGAGCGAGTTCTTGTTGGAGAAAGGATATGACGTACATGGTATCATCCGCCGCAGTTCGGTGGACTATCGCGAGCGTATCGCCCACCTCGAAGGCAAACCGCATTTTCACCTCCACTATGGCGATTTGTCGGACTCGATGGGACTGATACAAGTCATTGGCAAGGTGCGTCCAGACGAGATTTACAACCTGGCTGCGCAGTCGCATGTGCAGGTCAGTTTCGACTCGCCGGAGTTCACCGCCGACATCGACGCAACGGGCGTTCTGCGTGTGTTGGAGGCTGTCCGCGCTTGCGGATTGGC
>USNU01000058.1 GCA_900556095.1 uncultured Bacteroidales bacterium
AATGACAATGTTCACACCCTTTGCACGAATACGCTCCATAACCCCTAAAATAGAACTCTGCCTGTAATTATCCGAATTTGCCTTCATCGCAAGACGGTAAATGCCGACCGTCTTCGGATTTTTCTCAAGGATCTGTTCTGCTATAAAATCTTTTCTTGTCCGGTTTGCATCAACGATCGCACCAACAATATTATTCGGCACATTGTCATAGTTTGCCAGAAGCTGCTTGGTATCTTTCGGCAGACAGTAACCGCCATATCCAAAGGAAGGGTTGTTGTACTGCATTCCGATTCTCGGATCAAGTCCGATTCCCTCAATGATCTGCTTTGCGTCCAGTCCTTTCATGGCAGCAAACGTATCAAGTTCATTGAAAAATGAAACACGGAGTGCAAGGTATGTGTTTGCAAAAAGTTTCACTGCCTCCGCCTCGGTGAATCCCATATAAAGGGTGTCGATGTCGGTTTTGACAGCCCCCTCTTGGAGTAGCCCCGCAAAGGTGTGCGCCGCCTCTACGAGACGCGGGTCGTTGAGGTCTGTGCCGACGATGATGCGCGAAGGGTACAGGTTGTCATACAGTGCCTTGGATTCGCGCAGAAACTCCGGCGAGAAGAGGATATTCTTGCTTCCTGTCTTTTGGCGAATACTCTCGGTGTAGCCTACGGGAATGGTCGATTTGATGACCATTATGGCATTGGGATTGACCTCCATGACCAGCCGAATGACCGTTTCCACTGCCGACGTGTCGAAGTAATTTTTCTGACTATCGTAGTTGGTCGGTGCGGCAATGACCACAAAATCAGCGTTTTGGTACGCCGTGCGGGCGTCTAACGTGGCAGTGAGGTCGAGTGGTTTCTCGGCGAGATACTTTTCGATATACTCGTCTTGAATCGGCGACTGACGACGGTTAATCATCTCCACTTTTTCGGGGACGATATCCACTGCGGTTACATGATTGTGCTGCGCCAGCAATGTGGCGATAGACAATCCTACATATCCTGTTCCTGCTACGGCGATGGTCATTGATTTGGTAATTTGTAAGTTTGTAAATTTGAAAATTTGTAAATGTGTTATTGGGTCATCCACCTGCTATCCACAGGGTATCCACCCGACATCCTCCTCACTTTGGTATATAATCGGCAGCAAGAATCTATTAACAATTTATAAGCATTGGCGGCGTGTGGAATACTCTGCCATTTGTTATCCCTTGCTTATAGGTTATAAGGAGTTCTACTCAGCCCACAGGGCTTCGTGTCGCTACGGCGCTCAGTGTGCTACGCACACCCGCCTTACGCTTCACCCTTGCTGCGAGGTACGGCTTTAACTTTATTAAGTTATAGACGTGCATCCACGAGAGAACGGTCCACAAAGTTCTTGACATCGAAGATGACAGCCCCCTGCTCTTTGTACTTGCGGAAGTCGAAGGTCTTAAACTGGTCGTGGCTGACGCAAGCGATGATGGCGGCGTATTGTTTGTCGGGGTCAACGGCAGGGATAAGGTCCTTGCCATACTCACGTTTAACCACTTCGGGGCTTGCCCACGGGTCGTATATATCCACCTGGCAACCGAAATCCTCCAACTCGTTGGCGATGTCCACCACCTTGGTATTGCGGCAGTCGGGGCAGTTTTCCTTGAAGGTAACACCGAGTATCAACACGCCGGAATGGAGAATCTTATGGTCGGTACGAATCATCAGTTTGAGCGTCTTGTCGGCGATAAACTTGGCGATGGAGTTGTTCACCGCGCGTCCGCTGAGAATCACTTGCGGGTCATAACCGAGCGATTTCGCCTTGTGCGCGAGGTAGTAGGGGTCCACCGAGATACAATGTCCGCCGACCAATCCGGGACGGTATTTGAGGAAGTTCCACTTGGTGCCTGCCGCCTCAATGACATCGTTGGTGTCGATTCCGACGCGGTCGCAGATGAGCGCAAGTTCGTTCATAAACGAGATATTCACGTCGCGCTGGCTGTTCTCTACCGCCTTGGCTGCCTCCGCCACTTTCATATTCGGTGCGCGGTGGGTGCCATTCTCCAAGATAGAGTTGTAGAGGGCGTCCACAAGGTCTGCCACCTCGGGCGTGGAACCCGATGTAATCTTCTTGATTTTGGTGAGGGTATTGATTTTGTCGCCCGGATTGATACGCTCGGGCGAGTAGCCACAGAAGAAGTCCTTGTTGAACGTCATACCGCTGCAACGCTCCAAAACGGGCACGCAATCCTCCTCGGTGCAACCCGGATAAACGGTTGATTCATAGATGACTATGTCGCCACGGTTGAGCGTTTTGCCGATGGTCTCACTTGCCTTGAGAAGTGGCGTGAGGTCGGGGTTGTTGAAACGGTCGATGGGTGTGGGGACAGTAACGATATAGGTGTTTGCCTGTCTGAGTTCTTCGGGGTCGGAGGTGAAAGTGAGTCCGATTTTGCGGGTGGCAGTGTAGGCGTCGCACGCCTGTTTCATGCCGATGAGATCGGCTTCGAGGGTGTGGTCTTCGCCACGCTGCAATTCTTCTACACGGGGTTGGAATACATCAAAACCGATGACACGATATTTCTTTCCATACTCAATAGCCAAAGGCAGACCCACATATCCGAGACCCACCACGGCGATAGTGCGATTTTCTAACATAACATAATTGGTTAAACTAATCAAAAAGCCTACAAAAGTACAGTTTTTTTTTGGAACGCGCAAGCGCGCGCGTACATTATATACATAAAATGCGCAAATCGTTATAAAATGCGTCCAATTTGTGGTATGGATTTTGTTATATGGGTTGTGTTGTGTAATTTTGTACGTAATTTTGGGTAGGAACGTTTAATTATTCCGTAAATCAGACCATATAATCATTTGGCAAAATAAAACAATACAAAACAAGTAATGAAAAAATTCAATCTGTGGAATGCGATTTGCGGTTGGGTGGTGTTCGCCATTGCAGCCGCAACGTATCTCTTGACCATTGAACCCACCGCGTCGTTTTGGGACTGCGGTGAGTTTATCTCAAGTGCTCACAAGTTGGACGTGGGACACCCGCCCGGAGCACCTTTCTTTATGTTGATGGGACACTTTGCCCAATTGTTTGCGAGCGATAATGCGCATGTGGCAATGTGTGTGAATGCTATGTCGGCGTTGGCGTCGGCGTTTACTATTCTGTTCCTCTTCTGGACCATCACTGCGTTGGCGCGTAAGTTGGTGAAGCCCGACACGCTTGCCAAAGGTATCGGTTTGTTGGCAGCAGGGGCAGTGGGTGCGTTGGCATACACGTTCTCCGATACATTCTGGTTCTCCGCAGTGGAAGGTGAGGTGTATGCTTCGTCATCGCTATTCACAGCCATTGTTTTCTGGTTGATACTCAAATGGGACGAACACGCCGATGAAGAAGGCGCGGACCGTTGGCTGATTCTTATCGCCTACCTCATGGGATTGTCGATAGGTGTACACTTGCTGAACTTGCTGACGATTCCTCCCATTGTGTTGGTGTACTATTTCCGTCGTTACTCATTCTCGTGGAAGGGCGTGATAGGTGCATTCTTGGCATCGGTGGGTATCTTGGCAGTGGTGCTGTACGGTATCATTCCCGGTTTCCCGACTATCGCCGGTTGGTTTGAGTTGCTGTTTGTCAATGCGTTGGGCTGTCCGTTCAACACCGGTTTGGCGATATATATCGTGCTGACGATTGCTGCCATCGTTTGGGCTACCATAGAGACTATGCACCACGATGGCGACCGCTTGACCGTGCGTCAAATCATCTCGTTTGTGTTGGCATTTGCCTTGTCGGGTGCGGCATTCCTGTTCGAGAGTTGGTGGATTGGTCTGTTGCTCAGTGCGGTGGTTCTCGGTCTGCTTTTCCGGAAACGCAATATCGTTTCTACACGTTTCCTGAATACCGCCACGCTGATGATTGCGGTCATCCTGATTGGCTATAGCAGTTATGCCGTGTTGGTGATTCGCTCCAGCGCAGATACGCCGATGGACCAGAACTCGCCGGACAATGTGTTCTCGCTCAAATACTATCTCAACCGTGAGCAGTATGGCGACCGTCCGTTGTTCTATGGACAGTCGTACAACGCGCCGGTACAGTTGGAAGTGCGCGGAAATATGTGTATTCCCGTTGAGAAAAAAGGGCATGCACAATATGCGCCCGCACCCAAAGTGGAAGGCGAGAAAGACCACTACGCTATCACCGGCTACAAGACCAACTACGTGTTTATGAAGGAGTTCTGTATGCTCTTCCCGCGTATGTATTCGTCGCAACCGAGTCATGTGGAGGCATACAAAGAATGGGCGGAAGTGAAGGGTAACCGTGTGCGCTACGACTATTGCGGACAGCAGAAGACCGATTATGCACCCACTTTTGTGGAGAATATGCGTTTCTTCTTCCGCTATCAGGTCAACTTCATGTACTGGCGATATTTTATGTGGAACTTTGCCGGTCGTCAGAACGATTTGCAGTCGTATGGCGACCTCTCGAAAGGTAACTGGATTAGCGGTATTCCGTTTATCGACAATGCCATGCTTGGCGACCAGTCGGCTCTGCCTACCGAACTGAAAGAGAACAAGGGACACAATGTATATTATATGTTGCCGCTTTTGCTCGGTATCATCGGTATTGTTTGGCAGTGTGGCAAACGCGTGAAAGAGAATGGAGTGGAGGTGAAAGAAGGTTGGAAATCGTTTACGCTGACTTTCCTGCTCTTCTTCCTTACCGGTTTGGCTATCGTTGTTTACCTCAACCAAACGCCTTACCAACCGCGTGAGCGAGACTATGCGTATGCGGGGTCGTTCTATGCGTTCTGTATCTGGATTGGTTTGGGTGCGTTGGCGTTGATAGACTGGCTGTCGGAGGCTATCAAGAACCCGAAAGCACAGGTGGCAATGGCGTTGGTGGTAACTGTCGTTTGCTTGCTCGTACCGGCGCAGATGGCATCGCAAAACTGGGACGACCACGACCGCTCGAACCGCTATTCGTGTCGCGACTTTGGTGCCAACTACCTGAAATCGTGTGAGAAAGAGGGTATTATTTTCTCCAATGGCGACAACGATACCTTCCCGCTCTGGTACAACCAAGAGGTGGAGGAAGTCGGTACCGACCTGCGTGTCTGCAACCTGTCCTATCTGCAAACCGACTGGTATATCTCGCAGATGAAACGACCATACTATGAGTCGCCCGCACTGCCTATCTCGTGGGAGTACAAGGACTTTATGCCCGGCAAACATGAGATAGCATGGGTGGATAATAAGTTAGGTCCTATCTCGGTGGACAAGGCATTCAAGTTCCTGCTCAGCGATGCCAAAAGCACCAAAAACAAGGAGGGCGATGACTATCTGCCGTCGAACCAACTCTATGTGCTGACGCCTGATTCACAGAAGATTATCTTCAAGTCGGCGCGCCGTTATACCCGCTCGGAGATGATGATTATGGAAATGCTCAGTCAGAACCAATGGAAGCGTCCGATGTATTTCGCCGCCACTGTGGGCAACGACTATTACCTCGGTCTGGAACCCTATTTCGAACTGACGGGTATGGCATACCAAATTACTCCCGTGCGTAGCAAGGACGGGCAACCGCGTGTGAATACGGAGAAGATGTACGACAATATGATGCACAAGTTTGCGTATGGAAATATGAATATCCCCGGTATTTATATCGACGAGAACCTGATGCGTATGTGTCGCACACATCGAATGATGTTTGCGCAGTTGGCAGAGGCGTTGATTCGCGAAGGACAACGCGAAAAAGCGGTCGAGGTATTGGACTATGCCGAGGAGATGTTGCCCGGATACAATATCCCATACGACTACACGTCGGCTTCGATGGCTTCGATGTACCTGATGCTCGGCGAGACGGAGAAAGCCAATGCTATCCTCGACAACGTGGCTAACAACTGTGTGGAGTACCTGCAATGGGGGGCACAACTGAACAAACAACGTCGCTCCGCTGCACAACAAACCATCGGGCACCATGCCGCAGTGCTGGGCTATGTGCTGCAAACGCTGGAACGCTATCAGCAAACGGAACTCTTTGAACATTACTATCCGCTCTACGCGCAGTATGTAGGACGCTGATAGATATGGAATAATACAAGACTCTGCTGCTTTCGATTCGGAGAGTGGCAGAGTTTGATTTTTTGAAAATAACTCCTTAATATATATAGGTATGAAAATAGTGAATCATATTCCTGTCTTGCTACTCACGGGGTATCTGGGTAGCGGTAAGACAACGCTTCTCAATCGTATTCTTACCAATCGCAAAGGTATTCGTTTTGCGGTGATTGTGAACGACATAGGCGAGGTGAACATCGATGCCGACCTGATTCAGAAAGGCGGCGTAGTCAGCGCAAAAGATGATAGTTTGGTGGCGTTGCAGAACGGCTGTATCTGCTGTACGCTCAAGATGGACTTGGTGCAGCAACTCCACGACATAGTTTCGCAAAATCAGTTTGACTATATCGTGATTGAGGCATCGGGTATCTGCGAACCTGCGCCTATCGCACAGACACTCTGTTCGTATCCGCAGATGGTGCCGATGTTTGCCAAAGACGGTGTGCCTGTTCTCGATTGTATCGTTACAGTGGTGGACGCACTGCGTATGCGAGACGAGTTTGCTTCGGGCGAAGACCTCAACCGCAAAGACATTGGTGAAGAGGACTTGGCGTCGTTGGTTATCCAGCAGATTGAGTTCTGCAACATCATTTTGCTCAACAAGTCGAGCGAGGTGTCGAAAGAGGATTTGGAGCATATCCGTGCTATCATTCGCGCTATCCAACCAAAGGCGGAGATTATCGACTGCAACTATTGCGATGTGGATTTCGACAAAATACTCAATACAAAGATGTTCAACTTCGACGCCGTTGCCACTTCCGCCACGTGGATTCAGGAGGTGGAAGACGCACACCGTGATGACGATGATAACGAAGAAGAAGAGGAAGAACATCACCACGAGCACCATCATGAGCATGAACATCACCATGAGCATCATCACGACCACGATGATGAGGGCGAAGCGGAGGAGTATGGTATATCTACTTTTGTTTACTATGCCCGCCGTCCGTTCAACCTCGGGTTGTTCGATGAGTTTGTGGCAACCAAATGGCCGAAGAACGTCATTCGCGCAAAGGGAATGTGCTACTTCGCTGACGAATACGATATGTGCTATCTGTTTGAGCAGGCGGGGCGTCAGTTCAACCTCAAAAAAGCAGGCGAGTGGTTTGCCACTATGCCCAAAGACGAGTTGGAAGCCCTGATGGCTCAGGACGCACAACTGCGCCACGATTGGGACGAACAATACGGCGACCGTATGCAGAAATTGGTCTTCATCGGTCAGCATTTGGACAAAAAAGCCATCACCGACGCACTCGACGCTTGCTTGGAATAAGCGGAAAAGTATCTGTTTGCGGGCGATTCTGTATTTGCAGAGTCGTCCGTTTTCTTATATGTGCAGTTTCTCCAAAGCCCGCAAGGTGAGACGGGACAGGGCGTATTGGTCAATAGCAGAAAGTGGCACCGCTTGTGTCTCGGGCAGAGACGGCAGCGATGGCACACGTGCGCAGAAAAAACGTGCGTGCAAACGCTGATGGCTGAGGACGTGCGTAAAATCTATCGTCAGGAAGTCGGTAGTGTGGAGCAGGTCGGTGGCTTCGTCGCGAGTAAACAAGTGGTCGGATTCCACGAGTGGAAACTCGTACAGGTGCTGCCAGATATCTTTGTCCGTGCGTTGATGGAGCAGGGTAGTGTCGGCACACAGGTACAGAAAATAATTCAGGTATCGGTCTCGCAGTTCAGGTCGTGGTTTGCGCACAGGCAGAAGCGCGGCGGTACCATGCGTATGGGCTTGGCAGAACATCGCCAACGGGCAGTGCGGGCACGACTCCTCCCCGCTGCCGGGCAGTGTAAGCGACGGCGTGCAATAGAGCGCGCCAAATTCCATAATCGCCGAATTGAACAGCCGTGCATTATCGCGGTCGAGCAGGTCGTCAATCAGGGTGTGAAAGTGTTTCTTGCCCGAAGTGGTGTCAAATGCAATGTCGCAGTCGTATAATCGTGCCACAACGCGATAGACATTGCCGTCCATGGCGGGGTAGGGTTGGTTGTAGGCAAACGAGGCAATTGCACCGGCGGTATAGTCCCCAACGCCGGGCAGTTGGCGTATCTGCTCAAATTGGCGAGGAA
>USNU01000059.1 GCA_900556095.1 uncultured Bacteroidales bacterium
TTTGCTTACCCGCTGATTGTCAGCCAATGATGTTTGTCCGGCATCGCCGGTTTTGGTATAGATACTCATAGACGTAAGGTGTAATTTTGATGAAGAAAATGCGGGTTGAAGAAGACAATGCCTGCGTTCCAGATATCCATAGTGGAAGTAACCAAAGAGTGGTGGCAAATCTGTTGCCATGCCTTACTCATTTGTGGCGAATGGTGGATATCGTCGATAATAAAAACACTCTTCGTATTCGCCTTGCGCGCCAGATATTCAAAGTATCGCAGTGTGGCTTCAGTGGTATGGTTGGCATCTATGTAGGCGATGTCGATTTCCTCTCGCGCGTAATTATATAGTGTGTCATCGATATTGCCTACTACGATATCAATATTATGCAGATTTAGTTTGTTCCAGTTTTGGCGTGCAATATCCGCTACGGCCGGAGACCCCTCGAAAGTGGTTATGCGGTTGCGGGAGTCAGGAGCCGCCAGATAGGCAGTGGTGATACCGAGTGAGGTGCCAAGTTCGACTATCTCCAATGGACGTTGTGCCTCATGTCCAAGATGGGCAATCCACTTAAAGAATAGTTGCCCGACCCTCGGCGACTCGAGACTTGTGCGAGCGATGTCGGCTATAATGCGTCGATAGATGGTGCCTTTGCCGGTTGCTCCCGTGCCATAATCCGTTGTTTCTATTTCGGTTTCCGTATGCAGCATGACCTGTCGTCTTTTTTCTATAGGCGCAAAGCAGTAGTAGGCATTGGTGTCGTACATCAGCATGCGCACCAGATAAAAGAGATATGGCGAATGAATGCCCTCGCCGCCTGTATTCCATGCGGTGAGATGATGGCGCAGGTATGCGCCGATGCGGTAGAGTGTATTTTGCGGTTGCATTTTGCCCGCAAAGATACACGTTTTTGACGAGATATGCAAGTTGTATAATGATTTTCGTTTTGCATAAATCAAAATTTATTTGTAATTTTGTCGGCAAAACCATACACAATATAATAATGTGCAATATACAATTAATTATCAGGCGGTATATAACAGGGCTGGTGTTGATTTTTCTGCCTTTGTTGGCGTGGGGTAAAATCTATAGTCCGAAAGATGTGCCGGATCCGAAAAAGGATGGGCAATGGGAGTATGTGAGTAATCCGGATGAAATTCTCAATGGGGAGGATGTGGCATACTTGAACAAGTGCGCCCGTATGTTGGAGGAGAAGACCAATGCCGAGATGTCAGTGGTGGCAATACAGAGTATCGGGGAGCAAGATATGTTTGACTTTACGTACCGATTGTTTCAACTATGGGGTGTCGGCAAAGAGGGAAAGAATACGGGTGTATTGGTATGCTTTGTGTTGGACTCGCATGACATCCGGATTATGACAGGGCAGGGTATAGAGGGCGTGCTGCCTGATGCCGTGTGCAAACGGATTATCAATGAGGATATGATCCCCTCGTTCCGCGAGGAGAAATACGGTGAGGGGTTGTGTCTGGGGGCACTGCGGATATACGAGAAATGCACATCGGGCGATGCTCCCGAGGAGTTGCTCAATATGAAGTCAGTAACCCGCCGCAAGGTTCCGCAGGAGGAGCACTCGTGGTTTGGGTCGGAGATGCTATTTGTGTTCCTTGTGATTATAGTATTGATTGGTCTGTCGTGTATTGCCTTTTATCGTTCCCGTAAATGTCCGAAATGTGGCAAGCATACGTTGACCACCCGTCGAGAGACGCTTGTGGCGGCTACGTATGCGGCATCGGGCGTAGGGTTGACTACCAAGAGTTGCAAGCATTGCGGTTATAAGCATGAGGCAAAATTTACTATTCCGAAACTGGTAAAAACGACTACCTATACTGGTGGCGGGCATAGTGGCGGCGGCTTTAGCGGTGGCAGTTGGGGCGGCGGCAGTACCATGGGCGGAGGCGCCGGTGGCAAGTGGTGATTTTTTTTATTAGTGGCTGTTAAATTTTTGCTCATTTTGTTATAGGATGGTTATGGGATAGTTATAGGATAGAGGGGCTATCCACCCGTCATCCACCTGATATCCACCTGACTTTTCAACGCACAATTCATAATTAAAATCGGGTTATCCACAGGGTAAGGTCATGGAAAGAACAGGGGAAATTACCTTTCGGAAATGATACAAAAATGCGGGGTAGGAGTGGCAAAATGAAGAAAAATAGAAAAAATGCGCAAGCGTATCAACGCGTACGAAAAATTTGTTGTACCTTTGTAGCGTAAATTTGCAAATTTACTAATGATTGATATTAACCTATAAATTTCAAAAGTGTATGAAAAAGTTTATTCCTTGGATTGTAGTATTAGCCGTAGTGGCACTGATTGGTGTTTGGTTTGTGGGCGACTACAATGAGATGGTAACCAAAGAAGAATCCGTGGAGACCGTTTGGGGCGATGTACAAACCTATTACCAACGGCGTGCCGATCTGATTCCTAATTTAGTAAACACCGTAAAAGGGTATGCTGGACATGAGAACGCCACATTGCAGGCAGTGATAGAGGCACGTGCAAAAGCCACACAGATAACCATAGACCCGACCAATGCCACCCCGGAACAATTGGCGGCGTATCAGTCGGCACAAGGTGAACTGAGTCAGGCACTCGGACGACTGATGGCTATCTCGGAGGCGTATCCTGACCTAAAGGCAAATGAGAACTTCCGTGACCTGCAGGCACAATTGGAGGGTACGGAGAACCGTATTGCTACGGCACGCCAGAATTACAACGAGGCAGTAAAAGATTTTAATACCTATATCCGCCGTTTCCCGAGAAACATTGTGGCAGCACTCTTCGGTTTCGAGAAGAAGAACTACTTTGAGGCGGACGCATTGGCTGCTAAAGCACCCGAGGTGAATTTCTAACTGATGATTGAGATAAAAGAAGAAACGGTATATGCAGTGCTGGTGGGGCTGATTACCCCGGAGCAATCGGAAGAACGCACCAAAGAGTATTTGGATGAGTTGGCTTTCTTGGCGGATACGAACCATATCGTACCCGTCAAGCGTTTTGTACAGCGTTTGGAACAGCCGAATACGAGTACCTATGTAGGTGAGGGTAAGTTGCAGGAAATACGGGAATATATACAAAACTCAAAGATCTCCCCTAACCCCTCCTTCAAAGGTGGAGAATTCAGAGCAACTGTACCCTCCTCCTCTGAAGGGGGAACCGGAGGAGGGCTTGAGGGTGGTGAGGTGAACATCGTTATCTTCGATGATGAACTATCTCCCCGCCAATTGCGTAATATAGAGCGAGAACTAAATACATTGTCTAACGGCAAGCAGGGACATGTGCGGGTGATGGATAGGACTATCCTTATCTTGGAGATTTTCCTGCAGCGGGCGCAGACCAGTTATGCCAAGACTCAGGTAGAGATGGCACATCTGCAATATATGTTTCCCCGGCTAACCCGAATGTGGTCGCACCTTGACCGTCAGCGCGGCGGCGGTTCAACGAGCCGTGGTATGGGTGAGACGCAAATCGAAGCGGACAAGCGGATTATCGGTCAGCGTATCGCTCTATTGCGCGAGGATCTGAAAAAGATAGACAAGCAGATGGCAACCCAGCGTCAGAACCGCGGCAAGATGGTTCGCGTGGCGTTGGTGGGCTATACCAATGTGGGTAAATCGACATTGATGAACCTGCTCAGTAAGTCGGATGTGTTTGCCGAGAATAAACTTTTTGCCACACTTGACACCACCGTGCGAAAGGTAACAATCGACAACTTGCCGTTCCTGTTGAGCGACACGGTGGGATTTATCCGCAAACTGCCGCACCACTTAGTAGAATCGTTCAAATCAACTTTGGACGAGGTGCGCGAGGCGGACTTGCTGATACACGTGGTGGATATCTCGCACCCGAACTTCGAGGAACAATATGAGGTGGTTGAAAAGACGATTAACGATCTGCTGACTCGTGAAGAGGTAGCACAAGAAAGCAAACCATGGTCGGGTAAGACCAAAGAGAAACACGTGGAGAAATATGTGGCGGATATACCCCGCATAGTGGTTTTCAATAAGATAGATGCATTTACCTACACGCCCAAAGAGGAGGACGATCTGACACCGATACGTCGGGAAAATATCTCACTCGAGGAGTTGCAACGGACGTGGATGGCGAAGTTGCAAGACGATTGTATCTTTATCTCGGCGAAGAATAAAGATAATATAGAGGCGTTGAAGCAGTTGATGTACGAGCGCATCAAGGCGATACATGTGAAGCGATACCCGTACAATGACTTTATTTTTCAGCGGTATGAGGTGGATGATAACGTGTAAGTAATCATCAAAGAGCGTTCCGATTAGTGTGACGGTCTGATAGTTGGAAGGACGGTATAACATCTAAACATACAATGACAAAGTACATTTTTGTAACCGGTGGTGTGGCTTCTTCGTTAGGGAAGGGTATCATTGCTGCCTCGTTAGGTAACCTGCTTAAAGCCAGAGGTTTCCGAGTAACCAATCAAAAACTGGACCCATATATCAATGTGGATCCGGGGACACTTAACCCTTACGAACACGGCGAGTGTTACGTTACGGAGGACGGACATGAAGCAGACCTCGACCTTGGGCATTACGAGCGTTTTTTGGATGTGCGTACTCATAAGGCGAATAATATCACTACGGGACGTATCTATCAGACGGTAATTGAGAAGGAACGTCGTGGCGATTTTCTCGGCAAGACGGTGCAAGTGGTGCCGCATATTACCGACGAGATCAAACATCAGATACGTCTCTTGGGCGAAACAGAGAAATATGATTTTGTCATTACGGAGATAGGTGGCACGGTGGGCGATATAGAGAGCCTGCCATATATTGAAGCGGTGCGCCAAATGCGTTGGGAACTTGGGCGCGACTGCTGCTGTATTCATCTTACCTATGTGCCGTACCTTGCTGCGGCTAAGGAACTGAAAACCAAACCGACACAGCATTCGGTGAAGGACTTGCAGCAAGAGGGTGTGCAACCTGATATTATTGTTCTGCGTACAGAGCATGCTATTCCGCAAGATGTGCGTCGTAAGGTGGCTTTGTTCTGTAATGTGGCGCAAGATTGTGTAGTGCAATCGTTGGATGCACCGACGATTTACCGTGTGCCGCTCAATATGTTGGCAGAGGGATTGGATATGGCGGTATTGCGTTGTACGGGTTTTGATACCGATAAAGTACCTGCGCCCGATATGACCCGTTGGAACACCTTCTTGCAGCACCTTGAGGGAGCCAAAGAGGAGGTGCGTATCGCCATTGTGGGGAAGTATGTGCAACTGCAAGATGCGTATAAATCGATACGCGAATCGTTAACCCATGCGGCGGCATATAACGACCGTAAGTTGGTACTGACTTCAGTATTGAGCGATGAACTGACGGCAGAGAACGTAGCTGAGCGACTACGTGGGCAACAGGGGATTGTCATTGCTCCGGGGTTTGGCTCACGCGGCGTGGAGGGCAAGTTCGCAGCACTCAAGTATGCCCGTGAAAACAAGATACCATGCTTTGGTATCTGTATGGGTATGCAGTGTATGGCGATAGAGTTTGCCCGCGATGTATTAGGGTATGCCGATGCTAATTCTACAGAGTTTGACCCGCAAACTACACACAATGTGATTGATATGATGGAGGCCCAGAAACAGATGGTTAACAAGGGCGGTTCGATGCGTTTGGGGGCTTACCCGTGCCGATTGAAAAAAGGCAGTAAGGTGGAGCAAATCTATTCACCCTTGTTGAAAGACGGCAGCGATATCATTTATGAACGCCATCGCCATCGTTATGAGTTTAACCATGACTATCAAGCGGACTTCGAGCAGCACGGAATGGAGTGTGTGGGTATCAATCCGGAGTCGGGATTGGTTGAGATACTTTGTCTGCAGAACCATCCGTGGTATATAGGTGTGCAGTTCCACCCGGAGTACTCCTCCACGGTGCTTCACCCGCATCCGCTGTTTGTGGACTTTGTAAAAGCGGCAACCAAGGTTAATTTGTAAATGTATAAATTGGTGGATTATGCGAAGTGTAGAACTGAATAACCGTGTTTTTGACGAGTATATCACGCCCGATGAGATACAAGAGGCTGTGAAAACTGTGGCGGAACGTATCAATGTCGACTATGCAGGGCGTGAGCCGCTGTTTGTTTGCGTATTGAACGGGGCCTACATCTATGCTGCCGACCTGTTTCGTTCCATTAATCTCCATTCGGAGATTACCTTTGTGCGTCTGAAATCGTATGAGGGTACATCCACAACGGGCAATGTGCGAATGATTGTTCCACTGCAAGAGGAT
The DNA here is from genome assembly GCA_900556095.1 of uncultured Bacteroidales bacterium. Taxonomy (GTDB): domain Bacteria; phylum Bacteroidota; class Bacteroidia; order Bacteroidales; family Paludibacteraceae; genus Colicola. The sequence continues at coordinate 6,273 of USNU01000059.1, forward strand.
GTAAAAGACCGCGATGTGATTGTGGTGGAAGATATTGTCGATACGGGTATTACGATGCACGGTTTTAAGCAGTTGCTGCGCGAGCAAGGCGCACGTTCTGTAGCGGTCACATCGTTCCTATTCAAGCCCGAGGCGTTGCAACACCCCGACTCCGAACCGGAGTATGTGGCATTCCGTATTCCGAGAAAATTTATTCTAGGCTATGGTTTGGATTACGATGGATATGGTCGCAATCTCGATGCGGTATATGCGCTATGCGATTGATTTTATTTGGCAATATCAAAAATAAGTTGTATTTTTGCACATAATAGAAACCTAAAAAAGAAGTAATATGAATGAAGAACTGACACGTGTGATGGCCGTAGCCCAATCGTGGCTCGACGGCAACTATGATGCCGATACAAAGGCGCAAGTGAAGGCAATGATGGATGCCGAAGATAAAACGGAACTCATTGATAGTTTCTACCGTACGTTGGAGTTTGGTACGGGCGGATTGCGCGGAATTATGGGCGCAGGTACCAATCGTATGAATAAGTACATCGTGGCGCAGGCTACACAGGGTTACGCCAATTATCTGCTCAAGGTTCAGACTGAGAACGGTTTCAAAAATGTTCAGGACGGACGAGTATCTGTAGTGGTGGGACATGACTGTCGCAACAATGGTCGTCTGTTTGCCGAGACCGTTGCCAATGTATTCTCTGCGAATGGTATTAAGGTGTATCTCTTCGAGAGTCTTCGTCCGACACCGGAGGTAAGTTTTGCTATTCGTCGCCTCAAATGCCAGGGCGGAGTGAATGTTACCGCTAGTCATAACCCGAGAGAGTACAATGGTTATAAAGCCTATTGGGAGGACGGTTCGCAGGTACTGCAACCGCACGACCAGGGTATTATTGATGAGGTGAACAAGGTGAAGATGGAGGACGTGAAATGGGAAGGCAACAAAGACCTGATTGAGATTATCGGCGGCGAAATGGACTACGACTATATGATGGCAGTGAAGAGTGTGATGATAGACCAAGATGTCATCTTGCGCCAAAGCGACCTGAATATCGTCTATACTCCGTTGCATGGCGCGGGTCGTCAGATTGTGCCGATGTGTTTGCGCTCATGGGGTTTCCAAAATATCCATGTGGTACCTGAACAAATGGTTATCGATGGCAATTTCCCCACCGTAGTAAGCCCCAATCCCGAGAACGCAGAGGCGATGACAATGGGTATGAATCTTGGTACAAAACTGAATGCAGACCTTGTGATTGCCAGCGACCCCGATGCCGATCGTTTGGCTATTGTATGTCGCGATGCCGAGGGCAAATGGGTGATCATCAATGGTAACCAAACCTGTATGATGTTCTCGTACTATAACATTAAAGCCTTGAAACGTCTTGGCAAGATGCGTCCTGAGAACTACTTGGTAAAGACTATTGTTACCAGTGAGGTTATCCGCCGCATTGCTGACAAGGAGGGGGTAACACTTACCGACGAATATACGGGCTTCAAATGGATTGCCAACCGTATCCGTATGTGGGAAGGTACGCACAAGTATATCGGTGGCGGCGAGGAGAGTTTTGGCTGGCTCGGTTACGATGCAGTGCGTGACAAATGTGCGCCTTCGGCTATCTGCTTGATTTGCGAGATTGCTGCGTATGCCAAGGACCAAGGTATATCACTCTATGATTATCTGCTCAATATCTATAAGGAATTCGGTTTCCAGCGCGAGACAACTATCAATGTGGTGCGTCCCGGGAAAGCAGGTGCTGAGGAAATACAGCAGATGATGGCGAACTACCGTCAGAACCCACCGAAAGAGATTGCCGGCGAGAAGGTGATTCGCATAAAAGACTACAAGTCGCTTGTGGAAAAAGACTTTGTGGACGG
>USNU01000060.1 GCA_900556095.1 uncultured Bacteroidales bacterium
GCCCCTCGTAGGCACTTAGGTTTAGTCCCAGTGTCGTCCAATCTTTATACACAATGTCAGCGTCCGTGCTTTCTCCTTTGATGGTTTGCCAACCGGGGTCATTGCTTAGTGGGTTTAAGTCCACGCGACCGCACGACGGATCCACTAATTGCCCGTTTCCGTCCCGTACTTCCAATATAAAACGCGGCATTTGGTCTTCGCTGTGCCCCGTAGGACTCTCCAATACAATGGCATAGCGCAATAGCAATATCTCGCTGTTCTTGTCTACATTATATGGATAGGTTATCGCTTCTGTGCCGTTGCTCGTCTCCCAGTTGCCCAAACGCACACTTGACGTCTCGCCTCGCGGTACCATTCGCAGTCGTCCTCTTGTGCGGGGGTCGGTCGCCGTAGTGTCCCATACCACCGTATGACGCGAGAGAATAGAGTTCGCACCTTGGTCAATCACTCCTATCTTCTCAAAGGGCTTGTCTTTGTTGGCCTCATATCCTTCGGTAGTGGTTGTGCCGTAGGTACAGCGTGCCATAGTCGTGTCGTGCAGGTTGGAGTAGTTGATACAGTGCAACTCGGGGCAGAATATGTTGAAGTTGTTTATGTAGGCGTATGGACTATACACGGTGTCCGTTTTGCCTTGTGCATCAGTTTGTACCTCCATGCTGCGCACGCGGAAATCGTAGTTACCTTCCCGCATGTTTTGGAGTGTATAGGTGCTGCCTTTTACCCAACGGTTCTTCCAAATGCTGTCACCTATGCGGCGATACTGAAATTGAAAGCGTTCTGCTGTAGGATTCCATTGAAATACTACATGGTCACAATTCTCTACTATCCCCATAAAATCGGTCGGCATAGAGGATTTGTTTTCCACTATCTGTATGTTGTCTATCGCTCCGCTGATTCCTTGTTGTATTGAGTCCGCTTCCGAGTTTATCCATGCAAACCATAGTCGCGTATAGCGCACCTGACCATTAGAGGGCTGTCGTACGTCTAAGAGGAAGTTCGTTGTGCTCCATGTTTCTACGCCTGCCGTAGGGGGAAGCATAGGGGAAATTACCGAAGGCAACACGTCTGTTCCGCGTTGCAGCGTTATTTGATTCGATTGTGCCGTCGGTGGCTGGACAAACGTAACATATCCTGCTGCCAACTGCATGTTTGGGCTGATATAATCGAAACTGACATAGTAGTTCCCCGTTGGTAGTACAAAGTCGCGATAAGCAAATTGTACATATTTCGGGTTGCCTACTATATATTCCGCTTCCCCGGTCATTACATTGACAAATACATACCTTTTGCCTACATCAGAGTTCTGTCCGTCGCTGTTCGACATATAAAGCCCCTTGTCGCCGTTGCTGCGCAATGCTTCGCCGACGCACCATTGGTCGATAAGGGAGTCGGTGTCGTACATACCCATCCCGGGATTAAGCATCCATTTGCCCAACTCCGTTGTCTCTGCGTCTTCAAAACCGAATTCGTAAGGTAAAGCCTCAAATGCCTGCCCATAGCCTATCATTGCTATGCAAAGCAAAGCCACACTGCTGTATATGCGAAATAAATGATGGTTTGTCATCCTTTTGTTGCCCTATATAAAAACACGCCGCAAAGTTACACAAAAAATAGCAATAATGCAATACTCTTATCCAATATTTAGCGTAAACGTATCAAAATACCATTCTGTATGTGTCCAAATAGTTCCATCTGTGGCAAAAAAAAGACGGCAACGACTGATGTGGGTGCTGAGGGAGATTTTTCTAACGTGCGAAAAATATAGAAAAGTAAAGAAAAATGATGGTTAGATTTGCATAATCCAAAAAATAGCCGTACCTTTGCACCCGCTTTTGAAAAAAAAGCAACGTTTTTGTAGTCTCCCTAGCTCAGTTGGTAGAGCAACTGACTCTTAATCAGTGGGTCGAGGGTTCGAGTCCCTCGGGGGACACATAGAGAAGAGATTGTCGTTGTTGGCAATCTCTTTTTGGTTTTGTATATTCCCGATATGTTGCTGCTGAAATAATTTCTGCTTTGTGATGATTTGCACAATCATCACGTGACAAAGCGTGGTCAGACACAAAGCAAAAAAGAAGAGAAATCATACTTCGATTTCTCTTCTTCCTGGTAGTGCTACCCGGACTCGAACCGGGGTTTACGGCGTGAGAGGCCGTTGTCCTAGGCCACTAGACGATAGCACCAAGGCATCTATTTGCGCTTTCTTTTTCAAAAGCGGGTGCAAAGGTACGGCATTTTTTTGATATACACAAATTTCGTGATGTTTTTTCTATACTTTTTTTGTATTTTATTTCTTTTACGGCTTTTGTCCTGCCCTTTGAAATACTATTGTTTGCCATATTCATATTTTATTGCTAACTTTGCGCCTGTCTCTTAATTCTTAATTATTAGTATGCAAGATACGAACTTTGGTTTTGTACGGGTGGCTGCAGCAGTACCTATGATTCGTGTGGCGGATTGTAAATACAATGCACAGCAAGTGAAACAACAAATACAAGAAGCTGTCAATGAGGGCGTAGAGGTAATCTGTTTTCCGGAACTGACCCTCACCGGCTACACGTGTGCTGACTTGTTCTTTACTCAGCAACTCCAACGAGATGCGCTTTCTGCACTCGAGGATATCTGCGCTTTTACGCGTGAGAAACCTGTCATTGTGCTTATCGGGGCACCGTTGCAGGTAGATAATAATCTTTTCAACTGCGCTTTTGTGATGACCGACGGCGAGGTCTTGGGTGTCGTACCGAAGATTAACCTCCCTAATACGGGGGAGTTTTATGAGAAACGATGGTTCACATCGGGGCGTTTGGCACTTGAGTATTCGTGGAATACGGTAGCACCGCGTATCCCGACCATTGAGATCTGGAGCGGTGATGTGCCATTTGGTCCTGATTTGCTTTTCGCAACGCGCAACTATAGTTTTGGCATTGAGATTTGTGAAGACCTGTGGAGTCCGCTCCCCCCGTCCACGCAACTGGCTATTCAGGGGGCAGAACTGATATTCAACCTCTCAAGCAGCAACTGCATTGTGGGTAAGAATGCTTTCCGACGCCAGATGATTACCCAGCAGTCGGCACGCGTCCATTGCGGCTATGTCTATACATCTTCGGGCGTGGGAGAGAGTACCACCGATGTGGTCTATTCGGGGTCCACTTATATCGCAGAGAACGGGGACCTGCTCTGTGAGGGGGAGCGTTTCCAGCGTACATCTTCTATGATTGTCCAAGAGATTGATATTGAGAGACTTCGTACCGACCGTCAGCGTAATACCAACTTTACCAAAGACAAGCATGGGCATTATCGCAAGATTAATGTGGCACCGTTGGAGCGTATGACGGATGATATGGAGATTGTGCAGACAGAGCCGTTTCATCGCACGTTTTCTACCACACCTTTTCTGCCGGCAAAGGGCGAGGAAGATACCTATTGTATGGATGTCTTTTCCATTCAAACGAGCGGACTGATGCGCCGTTGGGAGCATACCCGATCCGAGACGGTCGTGGTCGGTATTTCGGGTGGTTTGGACTCTACACTGGCACTCTTGGTGTGTGTTTTGGCAGCGGACAATCTTGGCTACGACCGCAAGCGTGTCCTCGGTATTACTATGCCGGGATTCGGCACCAGCGACCGCACCTATCAGAACGCCCTTGCGATGATGGAGCAACTCGGCGTTACTATCTATGAGATACCTATTCGCGATGTTGCCACGCAGCACCTCGCAGACATTGGGCATAGTATGGATGACCACGATGTTACATACGAAAACGCACAGGCGCGTATCCGTACGCTTATTCTGATGGATATGGCGAACAAGCACAATGGAATCGTAGTCGGCACGGGCGATTTGAGTGAACTTGCACTCGGTTGGGCAACCTATTCGGGTGACCAGATGTCCATGTACGGTATCAATGCGGGGATTCCCAAAACTTTGGTGCGCTATTTGGTGCGCTATGCGGCGGAAAATATGTTTGGTGAGGACACCCGCCGTATCTTGTTGGACGTGATTGATACCCCGGTCTCCCCCGAGCTGCTGCCTGCTGATGAGAACGGCAACATCGCCCAGATTACCGAGGATAAGGTTGGCCCTTACGAACTGCACGATTTCTTTATCTACTACTATCTCCGCTATGGTTTTACACGGGCAAAAATCGCTTATATGGCTTCGCAGGCGTTTGCTGACAAGTACGATGAAGATACTATCAATCATTGGCTTGGCGTATTCTTTCGACGATTCTATCAGCAGCAGTTCAAGCGCTCTTGTATGCCTGATGGTCCTAAGGTGGTTGGTGTCAGTCTCTCTCCACGCGGCGATTGGCGTATGCCAAGCGATGTCTGCTGCCCCCAATAAATAATAATCCTTTATCAGACTTATTAGCCCCATTGGTCTTATTGGTCTTATTAAGCCCTGTAAAAACTATGACTATACAAGAGAACGTATCCCTTCTCGGACGTAATACCTTTCATATCGATGTTCGCGCACGCGTGTGGGCGGAATATACTTCTGTTGCCGAATTGCAGGAACTGCTCCACCGCTATGTGGGGCAACCGCTTATGGCTGTTGGCGCAGGATCTAATCTGCTGTTTACCAAAGATTTCGAGGGTGTTTTGCTCCATTCGCAGATGTGTCGTGCCCGCGCCCTCGACGAGGACTCTGATTCGGTGCTTGTTGAGGCGGAGTCGGGCTTGGTCTTGGACGAACTCATTGCGCAAATAGTGGATATGGGGCTAGGTGGTTTGGAGAACCTGAGCCATATCCCCGGCGAGGTGGGGGCCTCCGCGGTGCAGAATATCGGTGCCTATGGTGTGGAGGCCAAAGATGTAATCGTCAGCGTCAATACGGTCGAGATCGCCACGGGCAAACTGCGCACATTCACTAACGAGGAGTGCCGCTACGGCTATCGTGATAGTATCTTCAAAAACGAACTGCGGGGGCAATATGTCGTAACAAGCGTGGCCTATCGCTTGGAAAAACACCCCGTTTTGCATCTTGACTATGGCAACCTACGAGACCTCAATCCGCAGTCGTTGCACGAGGTGCGCGATGCTGTCATTCGCATTCGTCGCCAGAAACTCCCCGAGGTGGACGAACTCGGTTCGGCAGGCAGTTTCTTCAAAAACCCGGTCATCTCCGTCCCGCAGTTCAAAGCTTTGCAAGCGCAATATCCGGCTATCCCGCACTATGAAACGCCCGCCGGTGTCAAAATCCCCGCCGCATGGCTTATCGAGCAATGCGGTTGCAAGGGCAAAACCATTGGCGGTGCACAGGTCTTCGAGCGTCAGCCGCTGGTCATCATCAATGCCACCGGCAATGCCACCCCCGATGACATCATCGCTCTCGCTCAAGCCGTAACCGATGCCGTCCATTCCAAGTTTGCCATCACCATCTCCCCGGAAGTCAACTATATCTGATAATTATATATTTATTTCCGTTTCGTGCACTTATACTTGTGTTTTTTTTGTCATTTCTTGCAGTGCTATCGGGAGAAAAAATCCATTTCTTGCGGTGTTGCCTTGCACAATTCGGATAAAATGGTTATCTTTGCATTCGATATAATATAAACAAAAGATATTTCATGGATATAGTAGGCATACTGCACGACCAACAGCAAGAATTGAAAGCCATAGATGTGGGGCAATTCTGTAGCAGACAAGAGGAGAATTTCTTTGACTTTGCCAGTTCATTGGCGCAAGTGGTGATTGGTGTGCGGCGGAGCGGAAAATCCACTTTGTGCATCAAGATGTTGAAAGAAAAGGGAATCCGGTTCGGATATGTTAATTTTGATGACGAGCAACTGGCAAATTTGCAACCGGAGCAATTAAACGATGTGTTGGATGCAGTATATAAGGTATATGGAGATGTAACACATATTTTTTTTGATGAGATACAAAATATTCCCCAATGGCCTTTGTTTATCAATCGTTTGCTGCGTCAGGGTGTACATTTGGTACTTACAGGGAGTAATGCCAATTTGCTGTCAGGGGAATTGGCCACGCACCTTACGGGACGTTACAATCAAATTGAGTTATATCCTTTTTCTTTTGCAGAGTATTGTCGTGCACGCAATGTAGATATACAGACTATGAGCACCAAAGCCAATGCATTGCGTTATCGGGCGTTAGAGGAATATATGCAACAAGGCGGTTTCCCGGAACTCTTGCATTTGACTAATCCGCATACATATACATTGTCTTTGCTTAATGCTCTGATTAATAAAGATATATGCAAGCGGTATAGTGTTAAATATCAACGTACACTAACAGATATGGCGAATGGCGTGTTGGATAAATTTTGTCAAGAGGTGTCGTATCAACAACTGCAAGAACAATATGAACTGGGGTCAGTTCATACAGCAAAACAATATCTGCACTACCTGCAAGAAGCCTATTTGGTACGATTGTTACCTTTATATACATTCAAGAGCCGTGAGCGGCAATTGGCACGTAAATGTTATGCCGTGGATCCTGCGTTCATTACTAATCACGATGACATTTTGCAAACTCCTAACCTTGGATGGCGTTTGGAGAATGTGGTTGCTATTGAACTGATGCGGCGTATGAATAGCGAAATAGAGGACCTGTTTTATTATCGTAAACCCAAGAGTTTTGAAGTTGATTTTGTATGGGTTAGGATGAGTAAAATCAAGGAATTGGTGCAGGTTACGTATGATTTTCGTGAGCCGACCACTAAACAATATAATCGTGAAATAGGAGGTTTGGTTAAAGGTGCACGTGCAATGGGGTGCAACAACCTGACTCTCATAATGATGGACGGGCAACCCAAAACGATAGAAGTTGAAGGATATAGTATTCAGTGTATTCGTGCTACTGATTGGTTGTTGCAAAATAAATAAACATTAATAGTGAGTCTATGCCAATAAATCGTAATTTGTTACAGGATGCGCATAGGATAGGCTATTGTTGAAAAATATATAAAGATTAAAAAATAAACACAATATGGCAAGTTTTATTGTAGAAGGCGGACACAAACTGCACGGCTGTATCACCCCACAGGGGGCGAAAAACGAAGCACTGCAGGTGCTTTGTGCCGTGCTGCTTACGCAGGATGAAGTGATAATGAACAACCTGCCCGATATTCTCGATGTCAATAACTTGATTGACCTGCTGCAATCTATGGGCGTCTCTGTGCGACATCTCGCCAAAGGCAAGTATGCTTTCTGTGCCCGCAATATCGATACCGCTTACCTTCATAGTCCCGAGTTCCTTTGTAAGTGCAACCGGCTGCGCGGCTCCGTAATGCTTATCGGACCCCTATTGACACGCTTCGGTGAGGTTACATACGCCAAACCGGGAGGGGACAAAATAGGTCGCCGCCGCTTGGATACCCACTTCCAGGGTATGCTCAACCTTGGCGCTACTTTCACCTACGACCACGACCTCCGCGCTTACCGTTTCAGCGGACAGCGTCTCTGTGGCACGTATATGCTGCTTGATGAAGCCAGCGTAACCGGTACGGCGAATATCATTATGGCATCCGTCCTTGCCGAGGGTACCACTACTATCTACAATGCCGCCTGTGAGCCCTATATACAGCAATTGTGCCGTATGCTCAACCGCATGGGTGCACAGATACAGGGCGTAGGCTCCAACCTGCTCACTATCACGGGCGTGTCTGCGCTCCATGGCACGGAGCATACCCTCCTGCCCGATATGATTGAGGTGGGATCGTTTATCGGTATGGCGGCTATCACAGGGAGTGAACTCACTATTTGCAATGTCTCCTATCGGGATCTCGGTATCATCCCGGAATCCTTTCGGAGATTGGGGGCTCAGGTTATCCAACAGGGGGACGATATATACATTCCGGCGCAGGAACACTACCAGATAGAATCCTTCCTCGACGGATCTATCCTTACAGTCGCGGACGCACCTTGGCCTGGACTCACACCGGACCTGCTTTCTGTCATTCTCGTGGTCGCCACCCAGGCTCGAGGTTCTGTCCTCATTCACCAGAAGATGTTCGAGAGCCGACTCTTCTTCGTCGATAAGTTGATTGATATGGGTGCCCAGATTATC
>USNU01000061.1 GCA_900556095.1 uncultured Bacteroidales bacterium
TTTTCTTTTGTACAAGAAGGGATTTCCGTGGATTGTCCTCCGGAAAAAAATCTGATAGTGCGTTGCTATCAGCAAATGCGTGCCCGCTATCCGCAGATAGGAAATGTAAAGATACGTTTTCGGAAACACATCCCATTCGGTGCCGGACTTGGCGGAGGTAGTAGCGATGCAGCCCATACGGCATTGGCTCTCAACGAGTTGTATCGGTTAGGATTGAGCCAATCGGCATTGGCCCAAGAGGTAAGTTCCCTCGGTGCGGATTGTCCGTTTTTTATATACAACACACCCTGTTATGCGGAAGGTATTGGGGAGCAAATAACACCTACGAATTTCTCCTTACACGGTATGCGATTAGTGTTATACAAGCCCGATTTCGGGGTATCAACACGCGAAGCGTACACGGGCATCACACTACACCCCGAACACTCCGGCGAGATGCTGCAGGCATTGCTTTCCGGCAAGTCTATAAAGGATATACGTGATGTATTGGTGAATGATTTTGAACAGACGATTTTTCCGCTTTATCCCGAGATAGCCCGCCTGAAAAAACAACTATTGGCAGCGGGAGCCGTTTACGCATCCATGTCCGGTTCCGGTTCAACCGTATTCGGGCTATTTGATTCCGAAAAATCAGTGATTATCCCTGCTAATCCTTTGATAGATACAATATTATGACAAAAGAAGATTTACGCATCATCTATATGGGTACGCCCGAGTTTGCCGTAGAAAGCCTGCGAGCATTGGTGGAAGGCGGTTACAACGTAGTGGCTGTGGTAACTATGCCTGACAAACCGGCAGGACGAGGACACCAGATTCAATACTCCGCAGTAAAACAATATGCATTAGAGGCCGGCTTGCCCATCCTACAACCCGAGAAACTGAAAGACCCGTCATTTTTAGAGCAACTGAAATCATACCACGCAGATTTACAAATAGTTGTTGCATTTCGGATGCTTCCTGAGGTAGTATGGGCAATGCCACGTTTAGGTACATTTAACCTACATGCGGCTCTTCTTCCCCAATACCGCGGAGCGGCTCCGTTGAATTGGGCAGTTATCAATGGCGATAAAGAAACGGGGGCTACTACTTTTATGCTCAAACATGAGATTGATACAGGCAACATCATCCTACAAGAACGTATGCCGATTGGCGATGACGAGAATGTGGGTAGCGTACACGACCGACTGATGGTCTTGGGCAAAGATTTGGTGCTGAAGACGGTGGATTTGATTATTGATAGCGAGAACCGCGGTATTACCGTCCCCACTACCCCACAAATAGAAACAGCGGATTTGCGTCCGGCACCGAAGATATTCAAAGAAACGTGCGAAATAGACTTCGGCAAAACAGCGAAGGAAATACATAATTTTGTGCGTGGCTTAAGCCCCTACCCTGCCGCTTGGTGCAACCTGACTATTCACGGGAAAAAGTATATGAACGTGAAAGTATATCGTGTAGAGCCATGCGACAGTATGAACGATAAAGAGATAGTTGTTCCTTGCACAGACGGCTATGTACGTATATTAGAATTACAACTACCCGGAAAAAAACGTATGGATGCCCATGCCCTATTGAACGGACTAAAATAAAGGACAATGGTGGATTATCGCACACTGATAGACAAATACTACGCCACTTCGCCGGAACTGCAAAATATACTATTGGCACATAGCATGCAAGTGCGCGATCGTGCACTAAAGATAGTGGATGCACATCCCGAATGGACGGAAAGCGGAGAAGTGGACAGAGATTTTGTGGAAGAGGCTGCTATGTTGCATGATATAGGCATCATCTATTGTAACGCCCCCAAGATATTTTGTGTTGGCACACACGCCTATATAGAGCACGGGTATTTGGGAGCAGAACTGCTCAGGAAAGAGGGATTGCCCAAGCATGCCCTGGTAGCAGAACGCCATACGGGTACGGGTATAACCATGGATCAAGTAATCCGTGAACACTTACCCATTCCTATTCGCGATTATTGTCCTATATCGTTAGAGGAAAAGATAGTGTGTTATGCCGACAAATTCTATTCAAAGGGGCATATCGGAGACACCGTAGATATAAAAAAAATACGCCAACAAATATGGAAATACGGCCACGATGCCATTGTCCGTTGGGATACCTTGGTTGCCATAATGGGCGAACCCGAACTACAAACCGGCGCAGAGTAATCACACCAACAATATAAATATAAAAAAGGTTGCCTATATGTTAGACAACCTCTTTTGTGCGGAAAGTGAGGGATTCGAACCCCCGGTACGACGTAATGCGTACACCACATTTCGAGTGTGGCTCTTTCGACCACTCAGACAACTTTCCGTATCTCTTATCGAAAGCGGGTGCAAAGGTACTGCTTTTTTCCGACTTATGCAAATGCCTTTCGTTTTTTTCTGCTATTTATTGTATTTTACAAGCAGGTATGCCTCGCTTTCTAAAGTCCATTGGGGTAATACGGCTATATGTTCATATCCCAACGATTGATACAAAGCCAAGCAAGCCCCATTAGAGGCACGTATTACCGCATAGAGCAGCCGCATATTGAGTGTACCAAACGCATATTGTTCCAGAAGTTTCATTGTCTCATACCCCACTCTACTCCGACGTGCTTCCGGCGCGATATATAGTCCGATGGCGGCTTTGCGATTGCGCGGGTCAAAATCAAACAAATCAACACAGCCGAGCGTGGAATGATCGATATCGTTTTCAATAATCAAACGCAGTTGTCCGTCACGATAGATGTCTCCCGTGGTGTTTTCGATATAACTGCGCAAATCCTGCTGCGAAAGCGGATTATGTGTATCACTATCAGCCCACACAGCCGCATCGTTTTCCCAGCGGTAGAGAAACGGCAAATCAGACGGCTCTAATTTACGCAGTCGCACCATTATGCTCCAAACAATTTAGAAAAAAAACCTTTCTTGTTGGTAGTCTCTGCGTCCGCTTGTGGGACAGGTTTCAACGCATTGCCGGTATGAATCATTTGGTATATCACTCCCCAATCAGGCAGCCCGCCGAGATTACGATCATCGATGAACAAGTCGGCTGTCAGTTTGCGGTTAGGGCGTGTAGCGGGGTTTTCCTCGGGATAGTTGGAATTGACAGCGTAGAATTCCAATCCACGCGACTTGCAATAATCAACCGCCTCTTGCAACAATTCTCCCTCGCGAACAGACCAAAGAATAATCTGGTGATGGTCTTCGTCTTGTAATTTTTTAAGAGTCTGAATAGCAAACGGAATCGGTTTTCCGATTTGCGGGTATTCGTGGGTAACGATGGTTCCGTCGAAATCAACAGCGATAATCATGGGATGATAGAATAATAGAATGATAGAAATCAGTAGGTTTCCTCGTTGTCTTGCTTAGGTGCAAGTTCGATTTGAATCTTGCGTGCAGTGGGTTTGGTAAAATACCAACTGATAGCCGCAATAGCAGCCACCCACAACATAGAACGGTAGCACCCTAACCAATAGAAAGCAATGATACCAAGTAGCATAGCATTGCTAACCATCACGATGCGAATAGCAGCATAACGCCGATAGAGCGAGAATTTCAGTTCTTCGTTTTCCATACTGCGAATTTTGTCGCATACGCGCTTAAAACCATACAACCCCAACGGGATAGTAATAAGTGCATCAAAGATGACAATATACTGTATCACTTTTCCGGCAGTGGACATTGTATCAATAACAGCGATAGTCCCCTTGGAGACCAACAGATACATAGCAACCATTGCAACAAGTGCAAGCACCATCATTCCATAATAATACCAATTCAATTGGCGAGCAATCTTTTGTTCCATTAGGCTTTGAAATCTATTCGGTTGACAATAGAGCGACCGAGAGTTATCTCGTCGGTGTATTCCAGTTCGTTTCCTACCGCCACGCCACGCGCAATCTGACTGATTTTCGGCATTGTAGCAATCCCCGCATTCTGCAAACGGCGGTAGATGTAAAAGTTGGTGGTATCGCCTTCCATAGTGGTTGGCAAAGCGAGGATAACCTCCTGAATGTCTTCGGGTTCAATACGAGAAACAAGAGAGTCGATTTCTATATCTTTCGGTCCGACCCCGTCCATAGGAGAGATAATTCCTCCCAAAACATGATACAACCCGGAATATTGCCCAGTATTCTCTATGGACATCACGTCCTGTACATTTTCCACTACACAAATAGTCTGTCTGTCCCGGCGATGCGATTGACAGATAGGACATACCTCTTGGTCAGAGATATTGTGGCATATACGGCAATAGTGCACGTCCGTTTTGAGCCGCGTTAGAGCCCCCGCAAAGGCTTCGACGTCTCTGTCGGACTGCTTAAGCAGATGCAACACCAAACGCAAAGCCGTCTTGCGCCCCATTCCGGGAAGGGAGGCAAATTGATTGACGGCATTTTCCAACAATATCGAGGGGTACTGGTTCACAGAAAATTCTCGTTTATCCTGCAAAGGTACGGCAAAAAAATGGAATGTGCAAATATATTATCTCGCCGAAATCGGAAAAACCTAAATACGGTTTGGCATCGGAGACAAAAAACAGACTATCCTTTTGAGGGATAGTCTGTTTTTTATTGTTGTTTCAGCGAGAAACACTATACAAAATCTTATGCCATACGTGCAGCGGCGTCTTTGTAGTATTTCTGATTGACAAATACATCGGTGGTGTATGGGTTAATGTGTCGTTTTTTGGCTTGGTAGATGATATAACTCAACGCAACCACATTGACAATCAATGCCAAAGCACTGACAACAATCATAGCCGTAGGATCAGCATTGACGCTTGTACCCGCCTCTATGCCATTGAGGGTACCATCAGCATAGAGCGAGGGCAGAACCACCCAACTATGTGCTTTTTCTCCAGTAGCAGCGAATACCTCCTGAAACAAGGGGAAGCACTGAGCAAACATACACCAAATAGCCAATGTGTTAGCACGGTTCTGAATCCACCCGCCACGGTTCCAGCAAATAGCGGCAATAGTAGGCGCAAGGAGCAGGGCTACACCGCAATACCACGAGTGAGTAGGCAGACAGTTGTATGTATAAGCAAAATTCCATACATCATAGACAAGTATATATACCCACGTCATATCCGGCCAAAGCATATCGGTTTTGTCTTTAGAAGAATATACCGACCACCAAGCCGTCATACAGAATATATTAAGGATACCGGCAATGCCATTCATAACATTGTGCCAACCTCCGTAGAGCCAAACACCCTCGTTGGAAAGGCGCCATACCCCCCACCCCGTAATGGCCGATTCGAAGTCAGAGCATACGGCAATGAGAATATTGATAGCCACAATAACAAACGGAAAACAACGGAACCAGTGCTGCTTACCAATACCAATCTCATACTTGATGAGCATAAACCCAATACAGCCCGCAAGAGCGGCATAGAGTTTGGCGTAATGGAACCAACCTCCCATATAGAGGTGTGTAGGATTGTTGAGTGCCCACTCGGCACCGCATTGTGTACCGATAGCAATAGCAAGGAAATAGATGGTGAGCGCCGCAGGAATAACCCCGAAAGTGATAATTCCCCCCCACTTGGTACGACGTGCGAACTCATTGAAGAGAATCAGTCCGACCAAAACAGCCAGCAGCATAAGCCACTGCGAAAGCGCATCTGCGCCATAGACATGAAATAACATAGCATTTAAAATTAAGAATTAATATGCCTAGAATGTTCCGCTTTTACCTCATTCATTCTCTACGTATCCACTTGACATCCTCTCGGTATCCCCCCGACTTTTTAATACGCAATGGATATACGTAATGAAGCACAAGTTTTGTGTGTTTTGGATAATAGGAAAAGGCGGTTACCAAAACGGTCTTCCACCAAGGGAAGACCGTTTTAATAATTATAGAGAATAAATAGTATTGCAGATTAAATCATAAGGGCTGCAACCAATGACAAGATAGCGTAGAACTCAGGAAGAGCCGCGTAAATCATCGTGTTGGTTTGTACATCATGACCTGCAGCGATACCGGCGATACCGTTAGCGCAGACTTGCCCCTGTCGGATACCCGAGAAGAGACAAACCAAACCAACTGCCAGCCCAACAGCAAAATACATAGCACCATTAGCAGCGAAGTCCTTACCCATCCACATCAGGAAAGCCACGAAACCATACAAACCCTGCGTAGCGGGGAGAGCGGAAAGAATCATGTAACTGCTCGATTTGTCTTTGTTCTTTTTGAGCGCACCCTCTGCAGCCTTACCCGCAATAGTAGTACCATAGGAAGAACCAATTCCGGCGAGACCCAACATAAGTCCCCAGCCGAGATAACCTAAAATTTCATTCATAATAAGTGTATTGTTTTATTTGTTTATTATTTTAGTGATAAAAGTCCTAAAGTAAGGACGAGTATTATTTGGCGAAAGGCTTATAGAGTGTACCTTTGCCTTCGTAGCCCGAGTTTTTGAAATACTCCACGAAACTCAGACGCAAAGGATGGACAAACGCACCCAGCGCCGACATAGCGAGATTGAGCGCATGCCCAATCAACAGGATGATGACAAACGGCACCCATTGCCAAGTTGGGTTCGCACCGAGCACCATCTCTGCGAGGTTGTTGAACGCACCGCCGAGCATACCGCCAGCCAAACCGAGGGCATAGAGACGGATATACGAAAGCACATCACCCAAGATCCCCGTAGCCATATTGTAGGTATCCCACAAGCCTGCACCGATGTTAATCAGCGGGTTACGCCCCGGTTTGTTGAAGATATAGATTCCCAAAGCCGAGATAGCAGCCACTACGATGAGTGTCCATTTGGTAACTTCCTCCGGGAAGAGATGAGTCATACCGAGCAGCACGACAATCAGTCCGCCCACAATGAGCAAGAGCCACCCCCACGTAGAGATATTCTCCTTGAAGCCAAAGCGTTTGGTATAGCAAATAGCCTTGATGATCATAGCCAAACAGATGTGGAATACACCTATGCAAAGTGCCATAACCATCTGAATATCATACGATGAGCCCGCTACGGAGACACTGCCCTTAATCATCACCGACTTGAGTGCTTCCGGCACCCACGACGCTGCGTACAGGTCGATACCGAAGAACGTACCCAAGAAGAACCCGATGACCGCTGTGCCTACACCCAAAGTAGTGATGATAGGTCCGAGACCTTCGAACATCTGAATCTTGAGTTTGCCCTTTGAAATAAGGATACCTATTAAAATAAGGAGAAGCCCATAGCCGCAATCGCCCATACAGATGGCGAAGAAGAGCAGGAAGAACGGTCCGAGAACAGGCGTCGGGTCGAACTCACCATACGAGGGCCAACCATACATACCGGTCAGGCACTCAAACATCTTCGTAAACCAATTGTTGCGCAGTTTGATAGGTGTATTGTCTGTCTCGTTTGGATCTTCCTCTTGATAATAGATATGCTGTTGCTCAAGCAGTTGGTTGAGTTCCTGCTCCTTATCGATAGGACAAAAGCCCTCCAACAATTTCAGGCTACCTTCCGCCAATGTGTCTGTATTGAGCGTAACACGCTTCCAATCAATCTGTTGTAACGTGTCTTGCAGTTCTTGCTTCAGCGCAGGAAAATTCTCTTTTGCCCACAATTCGATACGCGCGTTCTGCGCCACCAAAAGCCCGTTGAGCCCCTCTACGTCCTTCTCCAAATCAGCAGAAGACTTCTCGTTGAGCGTCTGCTGTTGGCAGAAATCGGGCAATTCTGCGGGTGTTTCACCGGCTTTCACCACCTGCACAAAATAGGTGGTCGAACCAACAGTGGTGATGGCTATCCCCCACTCCTCCGAGAACTTTGTCTTGGAGCAAGTGTAATAGCGCAAATCATATCCTGCTTGGCGCAGTTCGGCGATACGCTTCGATGAGAAATTGCCCCAAACAGCCATACGCTCAACCTCTTTACGAGTGGCGGCAATACGCTGTTCGATATTTGATTTCTCCTGCAAGAGTTGGTCGGGCGCCCCTTGCGCGATAGTTTTCTTGAGCGCACCGGCTTTCTGCAAGAGTGTCTGGAG
>USNU01000062.1 GCA_900556095.1 uncultured Bacteroidales bacterium
CGCTCCGTCCACACTACCGTATTTGCGCAACCCGTCCACACGATTGCCCGCTGTCAGCACGTATGCCGATTTGCCGGTGTGAAACACATTGGCGAACACCAATCCCTGTCCGAAAGAGGCTTGATAATTGCCCGCCACCACCGTGCGCACAATACCTAAATTGTTGAGTTGCACATAGCCTCCATATTCCAAATCTTCGGCTTTCCCTCCGGCGGGACGCCGCAAGTTTATCCCGAACTGCACACGGTTCTGGTAGTTGAATTTGTATCGCGTCTGCACAAAAACAGGGTCGCCGGTGTAGTTTTCGATGTTGCGGGCGTCGATACGCGCAGTGATTTCGTGTTTGGCATACCGAAACACCTCGCGCGGATACAGGCGGTCCGATTTCTCAATAGGTGCTACAAACACAAAAGCGCGCAGATTGCGTATGTCGTAATCGTGCAGACAATCAATCAGTTGCAGTTCCGAAATATCTTGCATGGGATGCTGATAGACATAGAGCAGTATGGCGTCTATCTGTATGTCGTTGAGAAAACGCAGGCGTTCCAAATCGCTTGCCCGCGCGGCATTGAGGTTGATGGGGTGTGCTGCCAAATCCAACAATTCTTCTTGCAGTTCTTCATAATCCACAGCCCCCGTCTCGGTCAGTTGTTCGTACACATCGCCGATGATATTATCCAACCACTCCCTGTCCGCCGCATATACGACAATCGCACTCAGCAGACACAACCATATAGACAAAAGACGAGACAAGAGAATAATGAGTATAAGGCACTATGCCATCTTGCTGGCGGAGATGTTGCCGTCGTGTGTATGGCGGATGATATAGCAGGGGACTTTTAGTGTACGGATTTCCTGTAGATATCGGTTGTATAGTTCTAACCGTATGGCGTCTCCGCCGTTTTCTCGCACAGGGTCGTCCACCCACGCGAGGTCGGGATACATCAGCAGATAGACATCCGGTTTGTAGTGTTCCATCGCGTCCAACACCCAGTGGGGGGTGCTGCCATAGCAATAGTCGAACCATACGCGGGTGATTATCAGTTCGGTATCGTATATCACGATTTTATCGCTTCTGTCCTCGGTGTACTGTTTCATTTGTGCTATCTGATGACGGGCAATAGCGCAGACGTCATCATAGGTATATGGGCGGTTGAGTGCTTCCACATATTCTCGTGCATACTCCGGCACGAAGATAGCATTATACTGTTTGGCTAATTGTTGTGCCAAGGTCGTCTTGCCTGTTGATTCGGGTCCTATGATTGCTACTTTCAGCATACTTATCGCGTGAGCATCAGTTTGATATTGATACCCACATTGTCTGATTTGATGGGGTAGGACGAAGATATAAGCGGTGTTGTCCCTTGGTGGTCGTAGAAGAGTTGGAGGTTCACCTTTTGGGATAGTACATAGTCGGCACTTATCTTGATGGCAAATACTTTGTTGCCACTCGATGCCTGCGTGATATCTTCCTCCACTTTTCGCAAGAGTGTCTTGATGTCTTTGTAGGAGACGTCCACATTGAGTTTGAGGTCGTTGCTCACTTTCTTCTGCCCGCCGTCTTTTTTCTTGGTGATGAAGTTGAGGTTCTTAATGGTGTAGCCTGCGCCGATGACAAACTCGTTGGTGTGTCCTTCGGTGAGTTGTACGCTGGTTACATTGAGTGCGAGGTTGCGCTGTTTGCGATATTCGAACTTGCACGATAGCGAGTTTTTCATCGAGAGGTTCAACCCGATAAGCGGCGAGAACGCCTCTGTGAGCGAGACGTTGGCAATATCATACGCCGATGACGGTATGGGCATATCGGTGGTAACATCGCGGACGAAGCCCACCATTTTGTCGTTTTGCCCGTCGAGCGGTACCCAGGTGGAATAACTGCCGTAACTGCCGATAGCGTATTTGCAAGTGTATGCGTGTGTCAGTGTTACAGAGCGGAAATGGTCGCGCATCCATGGGAGTTTGCCCAATCCGTCGAAAGAAACGGACCAGTTGGGTAGCACTTGCAAGACGCTCAGGAACGGATTGAGCCTCATTCGGTCGGCATTACGCCCCGTGTAGGCAGCCAGGAAAGCAGGCACAAGAACGTCTGCTGAGTTCTTTGCCACAGCACCTTTCGACGGGTCATACACTTGCCCGCCTGGGAGAAGGCCTTTCATAAAACCTGTGGTGGGATAAAGGACTCCGTCGTATTGCGCTTGCACGCGCGACTGCATGACATCCAAGTTCTGCAAGAACTGGCTATAGGTCTCGTTGGCAAAATTCTCCTCCTGTGTACCAATCTTTCCGAAGGCGGTTCCGATAGCCACTTGCGTGATATTGAACGACCCCGTCATATTCTCCTGCAAGTGGTCGTAGGAGTAGATGATAGATGTCGAGTTGGCGAAATAGCGTTTGCCATTCACTTGAATCTTTAGTCCGGGTAGTGGTTCGAGAGTCAGTTTGATGTCGAAATCGCTAGTGAAAGCGCGTGTGGCAGGTTGCACTACAGATGTATCGCCCGAGAGCCAACCATTCTCCTTTGCCTGATTAACAAAGTCGGTCGGAATGAAACCGAAAGCAAAATCAAAGCCCGGTGCATAAAGTCCGTCCGTGCGGCGTTGCCCCATAAATCCCGCTTCGGGGTTGAAGCCGGGAATGGTCATAGAGTTGGTCTCGCGATAGGTAACTTGCACACGGCGGAACATCGTACCCACATAGGCAAACATATCGCCTGTTACTTGTGCAGGCGTGCGTTGGTTGGGGTCTTTGGTGGTAACGGTCAGCACCATTGCCTCGCAATCGGCTTTGGGCGTTATCTTCACCTTGGTGTTGCCACTCGGTTTGAACGATACCGGTATGCGGTGTCCCGCGCTGTCGGTGGCGGTAATAGTCAGGGCCTCCGAGTTGAGACGGTGGGTTATCTCGATGGTCTTTCCTTTTTCGGCTTTGACGGTTTCTGAATAGGTCTTCGGCTTGAAAGCACGGCGGGTTTGGCGACGTGTGTAGCGTTGCGTCATCTGCTTCCAATACTTCGACTTGCCATAGAGAGTCTCGAAATTGATCCCGCCGTCCGCTTGCCACGATTGGAGCGAAGAAATGGTATTGCCCAAATCGGTGTCGGTGGTTGTCTGTGCAGTGCGTGCCCAGTTGTAGGTGGCATTGTATGATGCGTTGGCAGACAATGCCTCGAGGTACGGAATGCGGTTGAGAGGCACATTCCAACTTGCGGTGAATACCTGTTGGTAGGTATAAGGCGAACCCCACTTTGCCAGACTGCGCTGAATCGTATCGCGCCATGCCTCGTAATAGTCGTTGGTGAATGCATAGTCGCGCAGTATCTCGGGCGCATAATAGCCCTCGTCAATAGTGGAATTCATAGCCGACTGGAACGAGAACTTCATATTTTTGGTCAGGTCGTACTTGAAGTCGAAGTTTCTATCCCACGTAAAGTCTTTCGAGAAAGTCAGGTCCATTTGGTCGCCCGCTGATGCAGTCAAGTCGCGCATTTTCATGTGCGAGAAAGTGCGGTGCATATTGGTAGAGAACGCCCACGACTGTGGTAGATAATAGAAATTCAACTCTTTGAGGAACTTCACCTTCTGTACTTTCTGCACTTTTTTGAAAGGCTCCCACGGTTGCGGATTGAACGAGTACGCATAGTTAAACGACCCCTTGTGGTCGGTGGTTACGTTCCGTTCCATCTCCGGACTATGTTCCTGTTGCTTGTTGTACGATGCCGAAATAGAGAAGTTGGCGGGGTCGTAGAACATATCGCGTTTCTTCGACTTGATATTCACCTTCATATTCGTCACTGAGAACGAAGTGGATTCCTGCACGGTATTCGACATCGTACGGATAGAATCGCGCTGCTCCTTATCATCGTAGGTGTCGAGGTTCTCTTTGAGTTTGATATCCGTGTCAAGCGGGTCATAATCGGGCGACAAGGTCTCGTTGGAATATGCCACATAGAGAGGCATTTGTATCCTTGCTTTTTCGGGGAAGAGACGTCCTGCCTCCAAGGCTGCACTTACCGACAACTGGTAAATGTTATCCATATTACGATCCAGCACATTCGACTCAATAGATCCATACCCGGCGGTCTCCAATCGCCCTGCCACATTCACTTGGGCAATATCGCTTATCGACAAGGCGGCATTCGCCATTGCGGCCACACCACCTTGCTCATTAAACTCACTTAGACGCAGTTCGTTCACCCATATCTCGCCCGATGCATCATGCGTGCCAGAATTGCGCACGCCAATCATAATACACTCCACATCCTCCAATGTAGGGTTGCCCAATACGGTTATCTTATTTTGAGGTTTGCCGCTCGCATCATCATATACTATATAAGGTATATTATTGCCCACATCGGTATTGCCCGCACGTTTGGCTTTGTTGCGTGCCGTCTTGGCATTGGTCAGCACAGAGAACGGGAAATCGAACATATTATCCTGAGGCCATACTTTCCTACGGTCGGTCTCATTATCGTTGCTGTACAAGCCCGGTTCGGTTAGGTGAAGCGGTATTTCGTATTCGTAATAGTTATTCTTCAGGTCTGTCCCCAAGCGGATAAAGCAACTCAGATCGCCGTCTTGCAGATCGGGATCAATATTCTCCATTTTCTCCGCATGTACAAACATCTGCAGGTTCTTGTAATTGCGCATGTCGTAGCCCGTGTTCTTATACACGGCACGTGCATCCTTTGGGCTGAGGTTGGTAACACGCAACACCATTGCCTGCTCATTGAGCGGAATGAGAGTAGCCTGTCCAGGGTCGGTCTGACGGCTGATACCCGGCGGCAGTATATAGTTGACCGGCGTACGGCTCGAGTTCTCCTCTATGTTCACCGCCTGTACATTAAGTTGCGCACCCGTATTGACAGCAGCACCGAGCGGATAGAGAGTCTTGGTATAATTACGCCATTCGCCACGCACCAGATCAAGGGTCGCCAAGCGCAGATGCGTCTCGTGTGAGCAACCGGTTAGATAGATACGCATAAAACGTATCGACTTAAAATTGCGAATAGAACCTACCGTCTTCACATCGCTGCTGTCCCCGCGCAACGGTATCTTAAACTGATACCATGTAACATCCTCGGTTGAGCCGTTGCGCAGTTTGACGTTGACAACTTTCTTCTCTGTGATATGTTGGCGCCCCACCTCCATCATATCGGGACGGAGCAACACCTTATATTGATAGTATTTTTCGTATTCGTTAAGAGTGTTATCACTATTTATATCCTCTATATCGGGCTGCAATGTGGAAGCGGTTCCGTAACTCTCGGTTTGTGATTCGGTGTCGGGTGAGTTTCCTTCCGTACCGTTATAATGCTTGTAACGGTCGAGAACAGACACTTCTTGCTGATCGAAATCTGAACCTCGATAGTAATGGAAGTTATCGCCGGCGGGGTCATTGAGAGGCGAGAAAGCATCAGCACCCCAAGCCGCCAATACATCGGTCGCCATGGTACTACGCAGCGTCTCTATATAGGTCTTATACGCACCGTAGTTCATCTCGTCCGCCGTACTCAAGCCGTTAAGACCCACATCTTGCTTGGCGCGTGCGCCCGTCTCGTTAGAAAAAGCGGTAACCGTAGAGTTGGTGCGCGGAACACGGCCCCAAACGGTAGTATCCACGCTATTGACATCGTTGTCGGAGATAGGCAGACCATGCTCAAACGATTTCTTACCGTCGCGTAAAATATCCTCGGATATATCGCCGAGATTGATATACATCTCCCCCTCATAACCGTCCGGGTTAGTCAGCGCAGGATCCATCAGCCAAAACTCGATATACTCAATATTCGATTTCTCGAAATCAGTATTATCCAATTTGCGCATCATACCACCCCAGCGTTTTTTCGGGTCTCTGAGTTTACCCGTAGCCGGATCAATCTCGCTCGCCACAATATTATAAGGACCACGCTCCTCGGGATAGTAGCTCAGGTTGAGGATACTCAGTTTGGTATTCTCGTTCGCCACCTGTTCCTTGCTCGGATAAATTTCTTTCTCATAAACGATACGCACCCGATGGTCGGACATGGCATCCGGGTCGTTCTTGAGATGCTGCGGGGTATTGGTCTGCGGGTAAACCAAGAGCGGATCCACAGTGTACCACGCCAATAGTGCACGGTTTTTGCCGTACTCGATATTATTACTCAATTTCGATTCTGCAAACGGACTCGGCGTAGAAGCCAAGAACCAGTAACTTGGATAATGGACGTCAATGTTCGTTGTCGTAGACTCAAAATCATCGATATATGAAGTACCCACCGAACCGACATCGCGTGTGTGCCCCGGAATCAGGTGTGCGAACTCGGCATTCACTTGGAAGGTGGAGGGGGCTGAGGCACTTATCCACGGAATCTTATCAATGGCATTGGTGAGCCATTGTATCTCAGTTTTCCAACTTCCGTTCACACCCCAAATGGTGTTTGCCAATGGTTCGCTACCGGTGTTCACTTTGGTAGTAAGCGGCCGTTCACGCAGGTGCATAATCGTTCCGCCAATCACCAAATCGGGGTTGAATTCGTATTCCAAGTGTGCACCAAACAGACTCTTGCGCTGCATAGAGAAAGTCGATTGGTTCTCCAATTTCACATCCACATTGGTACCCGATTCGAGAATGGACTGGTTAAGAATGGTAACCGTTCCCATCGTGTAGTCCACGGTATAGTCCACGTTCTCTATCAGTGTCGCACCGCCGGCAGTAACAGTAACACTCCCACGTGGCACATTCATTGCATTCAATCGTATCTCGCTGCCGCTTGTGCCTTTGTATTTACCTGTTAGGTGGAACTTGTTTTTCTCTGATATTTCTTGTGCCACCACAAGCGTCGAGTCATACAACTCTTGGAACACATATTTCTCGGCAATGGCATTATTACCGATTGCGGTGCGCAGATGGTTTCCGAAAGGCTCAAGCACAGGAAATATCACACGCCCATTGCTCGAATAGACGGTCATGTTCTCTATGTAGTCGAACTTGCCATCGGGGTATGGGTTATTTTTACTATCCAGACGGTCAAGATTCATCACGCGTAGCAGTTGTTTGCCCGCGATAGCCCCCTCGGTCAGGTATTGCATATCCGTGCCCACCGAGTCATTTCGGTAGGTAACATACAATTCAAACTTATCCTGCGAGATACTATTTGCCCCAAGAGAATAGATGTTTTTCATCATCAAGTCCCACGTACCCGCATTTTTCTTCATCGGTGCATTGGATGTACTCTTTAGCAGTTTCAGTATCAACGCATTAGGTGCACGCAGTTCGTCACTGGCATCGGTAGAGAATTCACCTACCTGATAGACCTGCCCCCCATAGGTGTATTCATAAGCCACTGCCAACACTTCATCCTGATTGAGGGCGGAGCGCAAAGAGATAAATCCGAGGGCGGTGTTGAGGGTATATTCGCTTGATGAGAGCAGGCGTGCCGACTCCACTTTTTCGAAATCATCGCCTCCCTCCAAATCAGACAACGCCTGCGAGGTTTGCTGTACATCACGTATACCAGGGCGACTTCGGATAGTATTATAGAGATCATTCGTCTTGTTGTCTGGCACTTGCACTGCATTGGCAACCCATGTATGGTTGGCTATATGCGCATTGGTTTCGCCCAAGTCGGTGAAAGCGATGATGTTACGTGCCTGGTCGTAGTTGCCCCGTTTGTTGGTCACCCACACTTCTATCTTGTTGATAGTTACGCCACTGGCGATATAGGGCACGGTTGCCATGGCACTCTCATATTGGTCGCGGAAGAAGTAACTCAAGAAAAAATGTCGGTTTTCATCGTATTGGTCGCCCGGTACATCAAACTTTGTCATCTGTGCGCCGCCCTTGGAACTGACGGTCTGGCTCTCTGAGTTCTGCTGACTCACCAATGCCTGAATACGGAATTTACCAAATTTCAAATTCGTCTTGATACCAAACAATGCCTGACTGCCGCGTATCAAACTCGAGTTCAAATCCATAGTAACATTACCGGCTTCTATCGATTGGATGA
>USNU01000063.1 GCA_900556095.1 uncultured Bacteroidales bacterium
TAATCAACAATAATCTAATCAACAAATAGTTAAAAGTATGGAAAAACCGTATGTGTTAGGACTGGATATGGGCGGAACCAATTCCGTTCTCGGAGTAATTGACGCGCGTGGACACGTGCTTGCGCGTACCTCTATAAAGACGCAGGAGTATCCCGACATTCGCGATTATGTGGATGCTCTCTATGTGGAGGCGGTGAAAATTATGGAGCCGCTTGGTGGGGCGGAGATGTTCCGTGGTATCGGTGCTGGTGCACCTAACTCCAATTATTACACGGGGAATATCGAGTATCCCGCCAACCTGCCTTGGCAAGGTGTTATCCCTTTCTGTGACTTGATGAGTGCGCGTTTTGGTATGCCATGCCATGTTACCAACGATGCCAATGCGGCAGCCCTCGGCGAGATGACTTATGGTGCGGCACGCGGAATGAAGAACTTTATCATGATTACCCTTGGTACGGGTGTAGGTTCAGGTATTGTGATTGACGGTAAACTTGTGTACGGACACGATGGTTTTGCCGGCGAGTTGGGACATACTAAGATTGCTCGCGGTCCACAGGCTCGTTTGTGCGGCTGCGGTCAGCACGGTTGTTTGGAAGCGTATGCTTCGGCTACCGGTGTGGCACGTACAGCACGTGAGATTGTTACCACCACCGACCGTCCGACTCTTCTGCGTGCACTTGATCCTGAGACTATTACTTCGAAAGATGTGTTTGATGCAGCAGAGCAAGGCGATGAGGTTTCGAAACGGATTTTTGAAGAGACGGGAAAAATGCTTGGTCAGAAATTTGCCGATTTTGTGGCGTTCTCGGCTCCTGAGGCCATCATTCTTTTTGGTGGTATGACCAAATGTGGACACTATATCCTTGACCCGATTGTAAAAACGATGAATGAGGAGGTGTTCCATTCGTGGACGAACAAAGTAAAAGTGATGTTCTCCGACCTGAAAGAGGCAGATGCCGCCGTTCTCGGTGCATCGGCTTTGGCGTGGGAGTAAAATGATAACAATTTGTAAATGGGTAAATAGGAAAATAACATTTACAAACTTACAAGTTTGCATATTTACAAATTGAAGTAAGTGAGAGTTTTATATCAGTTTCCGCTGTGGATTCAGCGATTATATGTCGGTGTACATTGGCGTATGAGCCACAAGCGGAAAGCCGTATATCTGACATTTGATGATGGTCCGATACCTGAGGTAACCCCTCAGGTATTGGCTATATTAGACCGATATGGTGTCAAGGCTACTTTTTTTATGGTGGGTGAGAACGTGGTGAAGCATCCGGATGTGTTTCAGCAAGTGCGCGACGGCGGACATGCTATCGGCAATCACACCTATAATCATATGAAAGGTCTTCGCGTGCGCACGCGCGCGTACATTAATAATATAGAGAAAGCGGATGCTGTGTTGGGCCGTCTGTTCAGACCGCCGTATGGTCGTTTTTGGATTTGGCAGAAGTTGGCACTATTCCGTCGCGGGTACGAGATGTATCTGTGGGACGTGCTGACACACGACTACAACTCCAACTATACGCCCGAGCGTATGTTGGCGGTCATCAAACGCTATACGCGCAACGGGAGTATCATCAATTTCCACGACTCGGTGAAATCCAACGAGCGGATGTTGGCAGTCCTGCCACAGGCAATAGAGTGGTTGCAACAGGAGGGGTACGAGATACTACCCTTGCCAATGCGCAATGTATGATTGCCAATGGGGCAACCGTAGGGTAAGATCAGGGAAAGCACAGGGAGAAATGCGCAAAATAAGATGAAGAAAATACTTTATAAACATCGGTTGGCTTGGGTGGTGAGCAGTCTCTGTTTGCTGCTCACAGGATGTGCCAATCGGGGTATTGGTCCGCAGGGCGGTCCGAAAGACACGATTCCGCCCGTGGTGGTGAAAGAGACGCCTGCCAATGGCTCTAATCACTTCAAAGACAAGAAGATAGAGATTCTCTTCAACGAGTATTTGCAATTGGATAATGTGCAGGCAAACCTGCTTGTTTCGCCTCCGCAACAGGTGCCGCCCGATGTGAAAGCACAGGGCAAAAAGGTGGTCATCACCATGCAGGAGGACCTGATAGATTCCACTACCTATACACTCGATTTTGGTAATTCGATTTGCGACTACACCGAGAAAAATCCTATTCGGGGCTATCAGTATGCCTTCACTACAGGCGACCGAATCGACTCGTTGGAGGTCTATGGGCAAGTGATAAACGCCGAGGATTTGAATCCCGTTTCGGGTGTGTTGGTCGGTTTGCACGCCAACTTGTCGGACTCGGCTTTCAGTACGTTGCCTTTCACGCGTATCGCCCGCACCGATAGTTTGGGTGGTTTTGGAGTGCGAAACCTGCGTGGGGGGCAGTATCGTCTCTATGCGCTGCAGGATTTGAGCCGCGACTACCGTTATCAACCTGGCGAAGGACTGGCATTCACCGACTCGTTGGTGGTGCCGGAGTATCAGGTGGAGATAGTGCGAGATACTATATGGCGCGATACGTTGCTTGTTGATAATCAAACACTTGATACTATTACGATGGGTATCGTGGATTCGGTGCGTATTGTTGAAAATACGTATGTCGGTCCGTCAGACCTGCTGCTTTGGTTCTTCCGCGAGAATAAGGTGCGCCACTATTTCCAGCGTGCGTACCGTGAGGAACAACACACCATTCGTCTCATCTTCGGAGCCCCGCAGGACAGCCTCCCCCTCGTGCGTGCGTTGCCACCGAGTGCGATGGACTCGCTCGCCAACGATTCCGTATGGATAGACCCCATGCAATATGCCCTTTTGCAAGCCAATCCCACTCGTGATACACTCGTCTATTGGCTGACCGACTCGCTCGCCATCGGGCAGGACAGTATATTCTTGGAGATGACTTATCTCAAGTCCGATTCGGCGTATAACCTTGTGCCACAGACAGATACGATAAGTGCTATCTATCGTGCGCCACGCCTGACGGCGAAAGCCAAAGAGGCAATCGACAAGAAAAATCGTGAGCGAATGCTCGAACTGCGTTCCAACGCGAAGAGTGGTTTTGAGGTGTACGACACGTTGCGTATCCTTTCGCCAGTGCCTTTCGACTCTGTTTGGGCGGATAGTATCGGGCTTTATGAGAAGGTGGATACCGTCTATAAATCGGTGCCGTTTACGTTGCAACCGACTGATTCTGTGCCGTTAGGCTACTTGGTGGTGGCACGTTTGGAACAGGGCAAATCGTATGAGTTGCGTCTCGATTCGGGGGCGGTACGTGATGTCTATGGCGTGGCAAACAAGGCGAAAAAGTTTACTCTCCAACTCAAGACGGCTGAGGATTATTCCACTCTGCTTATCAAAATTCCGACTTATGACCCCGCTATTCGCCTCCAACTTTTAGACGAAAAAGACAAACCCGTGCGCGAACTGCCGGCGAGCCCAGAGGGGACAAAGTTTGAATATCTCACCCCCAAAGCATATTATCTGCGTCTCTATTTTGACCTTGACGGTAATGGAAAATGGACTACTGGCGATTGGGCGACCAAGCGTCAGCCCGAACCGGTATTCTATTTCCCGGCCAAACTGACGCTCCGTGCCAACTGGGATTTTGAGGAGATTTTTGACTATCTCGCACGCCCGCAATTGGATTCCAAACCCCGCGAACTCATCAAAGACGCCGCTGCTACTAAGAAATGAATATGAAAAAAGACAAAATAATTGACTGGAGTATCCTTGCCACAGGTCTGCTCGTGCAGGTGGTGGTGTTTGTGCTAATGCCTGATAATCCGTGGTCGCTGGTGAGCGGATTGTTCGGAATGTGTTCTGTGATACTCTGTTCGCAGGGAAATATATTGACATTTCTTTTCGGTTTCGGACAGATTTTTACATATACTTATCTTTGCTATTTGGAGCGTTTCTATGCTGGAATAGCGATGAATGTGTTTTATTTTGTAACGCAGATTTATGGGGTCTTTGCGTGGCGTAAACGCCTGAAAACGAGCGAGGACCGGACTACGGAGGTTACAATCACCACCCGTCGTCTGTCTATGCCTGTATTGTTGGTTGTATCTGTGGCGTCGTTGATTGCATCTTCCTTAATAGGCTGGATATTAAGTACTTATACGGCTGACGGCAGTCCGTATTTAGACGCTTTTACTACTGTCCCCGCCCTTGTGGCGCAGGTGCTGATGATGTTGGCATATCGTGAACAATGGTACTTGTGGTTGTTTGTTGATGTGCTATCCTGTATGATGTGGCTCCTCGCCGGAAACTATTGTATGACAGCCCTTTACGCTTTCTGGTGCCTCAACTGCATCTTCGGCTACATACGCTGGACAAAACAATTAGAGGTACAACCGGAATCGTAATGCCCGTTAAACCATCTATATAGAACAACACAATACGAAACTGTTGAATGTACGATAGTAAATAATCTTACGCCATGCCTGTTACACCATATTTATTAGTGGAGAATTTGACCAAGTCGGTGGGGTCGAAGATGTTGTTTTCGGATATCTCGTTTGCCGTGAATGAGGGGCAACGGGTGGCACTGATTGCACGCAATGGAGTGGGGAAGTCCACGCTGATGGATATCCTGACTCAACGTACCGACTATGATAGCGGGCGTATCACGTGGCGTAATGACCTTAAAGTCAGTTATTTACCACAGCGAATAGTACTGCCACAGACCGAAACTGTACGTTCGCTTGCGCATTCCGCAGAGCAGACATTGCGTTTCACACAGTTTCTGACCCAATTGGGGATTACGGATACCGACCAACTTATCGCACATCTGAGCGGCGGACAGCAGAAGCGCGTTGCGCTGGTACAGGTGTTATCGGAAGAACCTGATTTTCTGCTACTTGACGAGCCAACCAACCACCTTGACCTCGATATGGTGGCGTGGCTCGAAGAGTATCTGCGCCGCTCCACGATTACCCTTTTCTTGGTTACGCACGACCGTTATTTCTTAGACCGTGTATGCTCTGATATTTTGGAGATTGACCAAAACCAACTCTACGCGTATCATGGTAATTATTCCTACTATCTTGAGAAACGCGCAGAACGGATTGAGGCACAAAATGCCGAGACGGAGAAGTTTCGCAACCTCTATCGCACGGAACTCGACTGGATGCGTCGTATGCCGCAGGCGCGTGCGCACAAGGCACAATATCGTATTGACAATTTCTATGAGATTGAGAAAAAAGCCAAGCGAGTTAATCCGGAATCGGACGTGCGTTTGCAGGTGCGGTCCGCGTATATAGGCAATAAAATTTTTGAGGCGAAAGAGGTCTGCAAGTCGTTTGTTATTCCTGCTAAAGACACCTCGGAACAACCGCATAACTTGCAGATACTCAACCATTTCTCTTATGTATTCTCGCGTTACGAGAAATTGGGTATCATCGGTAATAACGGCACGGGAAAGAGTACTTTTTTGCGTCTTCTGTTGGGTGAGATAGCCCCCGACAGCGGCTGTTTTGATATAGGTACGACCATTCGTTTCGGATACTATCGCCAGCAGGGGTTGCAGTTCGACGAGAGCAAGAAAGTAATTGATATTGTGCGGGATATAGCCGAAACGATAGACCTTGGCAACGGCGACAGGCTGACGGCGAGTCAATTTTTGCAGCATTTCCTTTTTTCGCCCTCACAGCAATACGATTTTGTAGAAAAACTATCGGGCGGGGAACGCCAAAGGCTGCATTTATGCACGGTATTGATGCGCAATCCAAACTTTTTGATTCTTGATGAGCCGACCAACGACCTCGATATTCCGACTCTGAACGTGTTGGAGGACTATCTGCGCGGGTTCAAAGGCTGTTTGATTGTGGTGAGCCACGACCGCTATTTTATGGATAAGGTGGTGGACCATCTGTTTGTTTTTCAGGGCAACGGCGTGATAGAGGATTTCCCCGGCAACTATACGCAATATCGTGAGGCACAGAAGGTTAAGAGCGAGGACATGCCTACTACCGGCGCGAAAAAAGCGGATACGAAGAAGGATACGAAACCCAATACGGCAAATCGGGTACGCAAATTGTCGTTTAAGGAGAAGCGCGAATTGGAAGAGTTGGAGGTGCGCATACCACAGTTGGTGCAGGAAAAAAGCACTCTGGAAGCACAACTCTCCGGCACTCTGACAGATACCGATGCTATCGCCCAAGCCTCTGCGCGTTATCAGGAGGTACAAACTCTGCTCGATGAGGCGGAGATGCGCTGGCTCGAACTGAGCGAGATTTAGATTCTATCTTCCTATTTTTCTCTCTATAATCTCTATAAAATCTATAATCTCTATAACGTCTATATCCTTTGTAATCTCTCTATTTTTTCTTTTTATCTCCCTGTGTCTTTGTGCTTACAAGAGTGGGTGATTAGTGGGTGATTAGTAGGTGATTCAGCATAGGATGTGCATAGGATAGGCTTACAATATCGAAATAGTGCGGTATTGCAGGTGTTTTTGTGTAATCCAAAAAAAATGCGTACCTTTGCAGCGTATTTGGTGAAGGGAAACAGGTGGAAGTCCTGTACAGACCCGCTGCTGTAAGTTGCAATCCGCAGTCCGTTTCTATGACCACTGCCCTTTGGGGTGGGAAGGTTGGGCAAAGGAGCAATAAGTCAGAAGACCTGCCAGATATGCCTATCGGCTGTTGGCTGCTCGCGAGGATTGGAGTAGGATGACGAATGAACAGATATTTTTGTGCAATATGGCTGTCGGTGCTTGGCATTGTATCGGTGTGTGGAGATAACCATACCGATACCGACTCGCTTTTTGCTCTCCTCAATGTGGATGAGGTGCAAGTTACGGCGCGTGCGTTGAGCAAGGACATTATCATCCCACAGACACTTCGAGGCGTTGAATTACAGAGACTTAACTCCCTTTCGGTGGCAGATGCGTTGCGTTATTTTTCGGGTGTGCAACTTAAAGACTATGGCGGAGTGGGAGGTATCAAGACCATCAACGTGCGCTCGATGGGCAGCCAACATACGGCGGTGTATTACAATGGGATACAGATAGGTAATGCGCAAAACGGGCAAGTTGATTTGGGGCGTTTTTCTCTGGATAATATGGAGCAGATTGCGCTCTACAACGGACAGAAATCCGATATTTGGCAGTCTGCACGTGAGTTCGGCAGTGCGGGAAATGTGTATCTCACTACGCGAAAACCTTATTTCCGGGAAGGTGAGAAAGTGCATGTCCGTGCGCAGATGCGTGCCGGCAGTTTTGCGTTGGCAAATCCCGCCGTAGGTGTGGATGTGCGTCTGGCAGAGGGGGTAAGTATGACTCTTGACGCGGAGTATGTCTATTCCAATGGCAAGTATCCGTTCCGATATAAGCGTGTTTTGCCTGATGGGCAGGTGGCTTACGACACTACGGCTGTTCGTCAGAATGGCGACATCAATGCTGTGCGTGCCGAAGCG
Source organism: uncultured Bacteroidales bacterium (assembly GCA_900556095.1). GTDB lineage: Bacteria > Bacteroidota > Bacteroidia > Bacteroidales > Paludibacteraceae > Colicola. The sequence goes on from USNU01000063.1 coordinate 7,394, forward strand.
GGACTGCACCACTACTATTCCAACACCGGTTTCTGGCGTTTGCACCTCTACAATTATTACTCGGAGCGTGGTGTCCCCGGCGCGATTGTGAATAATGTGTGGCGCAACGGTGAGCGACTTTGGGATAGGAATACGTTTGCTCAGGTGCAGTGGCAGGACGAGTTTTTCGGGCGTTGGAGTGTGCGTGCGTTGCTCAAATATGCCAACGACTACACGCATTATATCAATTACGATGAACGCCTCTTACCTTCTGATAATCAGTATCTTCAGCAAGAAACATATTTTTCTGTAGCCCAGAAAGTAATGCTTTTCCGATGGTGGGATATGAGTCTGGCGTATGATTTTCAGTACAATCATCTTCGCCGCGAGGACCTGATATTGGAGAGCAGGGAAGAGTTTTTCAGGCGTTATAGCCATTGGCTCAGTTTGGCATCAGCGTGGAACGTGCAAGATTATCTTCGTTTACAGGCTTCGGTGCTGATGACGCAAGTGGACAAAGAGGCA
>USNU01000064.1 GCA_900556095.1 uncultured Bacteroidales bacterium
ATCCACTATGGCTTGCGCCACATCGTCCACATAGACACAGATCTGACTGCTCGCAATCGTAGCATAAGTCAGTTGCAACGGTTCCTCCGAAGAACTCCGCACCTGGTAGACCACCCACATTCCTGACTGCAAACCTTGTATATAAGGGGTCTTTTCCTCCGATACCCGCAATGCTATTGTATTATTGCTCAATGCCACGTACTGATGTGCTTCGATACCGCTCTCCAAGGGCAACCATGCCTGTTTGTCAAAAGACGAGAATGAAGTATATAGCACTCCCAAGTCCGTCAGTTCAACCGGCGATGTATGAGTCAGCAACTGCATATAAGGGGCTTTGTCCACGGGGGAGGAGGTACGAGGTATAAACCATGCATAACGCTCCACCAACGGTTCCTGCTCCAAATAGTTCAGCACCGTACACATATAGTCCATCTGGCTCTCTACGCTCCCCGGCACCGGGTCCCAGGCACAAAACTCCGTTAGCCAAACGGGTTTGCCGTATTTGCGGAACATCTCGATGTAGTTCCTTACTGCCGAAGGCGAGGACATATAGCAATGTACAGCAATAGCGCATACATCGTCTAACGATACAGAGGGTTGTGCAAAGAACTCGTCAAGCCACTTCACCGGGTCACTATACCCCGCCAATGTGCCGTAGTTCATTGCAGGAGACACCAATTGTAGTCCCAGTTTCTTTGCCAACGCCACCACTTCGCCCCAATGCGCGGCCGCCTCGGCGGGAGTCATATTGCATTGGTCTTTCAAGTTGGGTTCGTTGAAGCCAAGCAAATACTTCGTTTTAGGGTGCGCCTGTACATATTGACGAATAGCGTCAGCATTGTAGGTATTGTTCCACGCCATCGGACAGAAGTCCATATCATTGCTATCGAACCATAATGCCGCTTGTGCGTTTTGGGTATTGCCCCAATTGTACGCCCACGAACAGGACGGCGACAGCAGCGGAAGGTCCTCCACGTTGCTGAAGTTGAACGCCACACCGCGCTTTGCACTCTTGCACATCTCTGAATGGAGTTCCGAGTCGGGCGGACATACGCACACGCACCCGCTCAATAGTGCACAGATCGCACCAATCACCACACTATGCCGACCTGCTCTGAACATATTATTCTATCTCTTCACGTTGGTAAACGCGTACCCAATCCACTTTCATCAAACGTGGTGTGGCAAAAATAGCATCATTAACATCTCCACCCAAATTACCTCCGACAGCCAAGTTAATAATAAAGAAGTGCGGCTTATTGAACGGCCAATAATCGTTGTCATCTATTACCGATTCCACCTGCTCCGAGAATACATTGTCGTCCACATAGAAACGTATCACATCGCGCCCTTTTTTCTCTTCTTTGGTCCACTCAATGCCATACACATGGTAGTTCTCCTCTATATTCTCGCCCCAATACGCTTTGCTGCTCTTGCTACCCGAGCGGTCCTTGGTAGAGTGCAACGTCCCTAACACACGGTTTGGCACATTTCCGACATACTCCATGATATCAATCTCGCCACATTGAGGCCAACTGCCGGTATTGCCCATCATCCAGAACGCAGGCCATAATCCGCCACCCGAAGGCAACGAGATACGCGCCTCCATCTTACCATACGTAAAAGTCTTTTTGCCCTTCGACATAATGCGTGCCGAAGTATATTCGTTCTTATCGTATTGCTCCTTGCGAGCTTCTATAACAAGGTTGCCGCCTTCCACACGCAAATTCTCACTGCGCCCTGTATAGAATTGCTTTTCGTTATTTCCCCAACCTGCGCCACCGGTTTGTATCGTCCATACCGACTCATCCAAGGCAGTACCGTTGAACTCATCGCTCCATACCAACTTATACTCCCCGTATTGGTGCTCTACAGCCACCAATGCCGTCACCGTTTCGATGTTGGTTGCCAACGTAATAGTGGCATTGCCACTCTTCAACGCAGTAACCACTCCGTCGCTTGATACTTTGGCTATCGTCTCGTCGCTTGATGTCCACGTCATAGGCAACTCGTATGAATTACCATATTGGAATTGGAAAGTCTCCCCTTTCTTCAGCGATACCATCCCTGGCGTTATACGTAGCGTAGCCCCATCGCTACCACTCACAAACACATGGCAATTTACCTCTTTCTTGCCCGAGCGAGCCACAATCGTCGTTGCACCGATTGCCTTTGCCGTTACCACACCATAATACACCGTAGCCACCGAATCGTTGGACGAACTCCACGACACATCGGCCGCATTGCCCACCAACTCAATCGTCTGCATATCCCCCACCTTCATCTGTATAGAAGCAGGGTTCAACGAGAAATCAGGTTCACTTTGGCAAGCCGACACGACTACCGCACAAAGCAATAATAAGAAATAAAAATGTTTACGCATATTCATTTGTTTTAGGGCAATGAGGAGGTAATCAGCCTCCTCAAAGCAATAGGAAAGTATTACTTCTTATAGAAATACACAGCGTCAAGATTCAGTTGCGAACCTGCCTGTGCGCCGGACAAGCAAGAGAAGATATCCAAACCTGCGTCCGGAATATTTACCTTTGACAATGCCGCAGCAAACTGAGCCATAGGCACATCAAACTCATGCCATGCACCATCACGAGTAAAATCACCAATGACAGCCCCAGCCTCAATAGTAGCGGTTCCCACAGCAAAGGAAGCGGCTTTTTCGGCAAATGTATAGAATTGATGGTTACCGGTGGTAGTTGCCTTCATAGCCAAGTGCAAATAGAAATCATCAGGACTTGCAACAATCGCGTCACGCAATTCTTTCATTTTGCTGATATTGGCTGCACCGACATTAAAACCGCAACCCGACCAACCGTCAGGAGCAACTACAGTCAAAGATACATAGCCTTCGTTGTTGCCAAAGAAGTTTACGCCTGTTCCATCGCCGGCAGAATACGTTTCGCCGGAAGCCCACACATACAAATTGTTGACAGAATTATCAATACGGAAATCCGCAACTACTTTCGAAGCACAAGTTTCATAAGTTGTTGCATCCAATACTACCGGCCAAATCTGGCTGCCTTTTACCTCTGCTGTCGAAGGTTTGTCGCCACCGCCTTGACCTTCTTTCGTTACTTTTACCACGCAGGTCTTGCTCTTGCCTTTAGCGGTTGCCGAAACAATAGCAGTACCTTCAGCCACAGCAGTTACAATACCTTTGTTGTCCACCGTAGCCACTTTGTCGTCGTTGGAAGCCCAACTCTCAACGGTTACATTAGCAACCAACTGATGGGTCTCACCTACTTTCATACTGATTGAAGACTCGGTCAATGTCAACTCCTTCTCATCATCAACATTTTGATTACCTTTGCAGGAACTGAATCCTACCAGTGCAAGTGCTGCAAGAGCAAATGCGCAAAATTTGTTTGCTTTCATAAAAATGAAAAAATTTAATGGTTAATTATTGTTATATATTTTTCTCTTTTTTGCTCGTAAAAGGTTCGTGTCAAACAGCATAGGATAAGCATAGGATAAGCAACCCTTATGCTACCTTTGACCTACTCACCGACATTCACCCTTATTAACATTTGCATCAATACCCGGGGTTCTGTTTCATCTCGGTCGGATTGAGTTGTATCTCCTTCTGCGGTATCGGGAAAATCTCGTGCTTGCCCGCTACAAACGCTTGTATGTGTGCCTTTGCACCCTTGCTCTCCGTAGCGGCATAAGCGTCCATGTGCTGCTTCAGGCCCTTGCCGTCTACACCTTGCCAACGCACGAGGTCGAACCAACGATGTCCCTCCATAGCCAGTTCCATACGACGCTCATGGCGCAAGCATTGCTCTACAGTGGGAGAGGTTATTTCGACACCATTGATTTTGATGCTATACGTACCTACTTCACCAAGTCCTACACGATCACGCACCTTGTTTATATAGGTCTTGGCTGTTGCCTCATCGCCCGTACCCAAACAAGCCTCGGCATACATCAAGAGCACATCTGCGTAGCGTATCTGTCGGCTGTTCAGCGGACCGCGAGTAGCATGGTCCAGCACATTACCCCAACCGCCAACACCTTTCGAACCATCAGGCAAAGTATCACGATACATACCGGTTTTGTTGTTTAAATAAGCATTTTCCAAGTATTTTTCCTCGCTAATGTTCTCCATAAGCGACTCTTTAGGTGTCAGAATAGCCTCATCTCGACGCAAGTCGCCCGTCTCAAACTCATCATACAAGTTCTGCGTAGGGTGGTTGAATCCCCAGCCGGCACCTATCTGCGCCGAGCGAGAACGAACCAACTGCTGTGTAAAACTACCAGCCGTGAAACCCATGTGCGAACCATTACCGTAGTCGCCCCATGTAACGGCAGCATACTGTATCTCAAATACCGACTCCAGGCCGTTCTCACCGGCTACCGTAAAGTTGTCACCATAGACAGGGCAAAGGTCATATTCACCGGATGTGATGATCGAATCACCCCAACTCTTGGCTGCTGCATAGTATTGGGCAGCACTCTTCTCCAAACTATAGGTTTGCCAATAAGGCGATGCCATATAGAGATTGGTTTTCAGCAACATAGCCTGTGCTGCACCCTTCGTCGCACGCCCTAAATCACTCTCTGTATAGAACGTCGAACTCTTCACAGGAAGCAATTCGGCAGCCTTCTCAAAGTCAGACAGAATCTGATTATAAACCTCGCTCACCGATGCACGAGGCTGTCCCCACTCCGAGTCATTATCCAGCACCTTCGTAACTAATGGCACTCCGGCGAATACGCGTACCAAACGGAAATAGTAGTATCCGCGCAGGTAATAGATTTCGCCCAACAGACGATTTTTCAACTCGGGTGTCCAAGTGTCGTTCTCCGGGAAATCCAACTCCGGAATATATTTCAACGCCAAATTGCAACGTCCAATACCCTGATATTGTGCACGATAGAACGAAAGCAACAATGCGTTTTGGTTCGTTGTGCGCCAGTTCTCCATATCGTAAGCATCTGCCATATCGGTCGTACTGCCACCACCCTTCAACGCATCATCGGATACCACATCGCCGATAAACCACTCGGGGAAATAGGTATCTCCATACTCCCACATCAGCGGCACATAGCAACCCGTTACATTCTGAATAGCAGCCTCCGGAGAAGTGTAGTAGTCGCCAAGCATAGTCTTACCCGGCTCAATTTCAGTCAAGTAGTCCTTGCAACCTGTCAGCATTGCTCCACACGCCAACACCAATCCCATAGTGCGTACTGCGTGTATCATCTTTGTTGATTGTATCTTTTTCATTGTGTCAATCCGTTTTTAGTTCATTATTGTCCAATATCCTTTGTCCATTGTCTATTGTCCTTCGTCCTTCGTCCTTTGTCCAATTAGAAATTCGCATTCAGACCAAAGGTGAAAGTACGGCTCTGAGGATAGTTTCCGTAGTCCACACCACTTCCTACTTCGGGGTCATAACCCGAGTACTTGGTGATGGTGAAAAGGTTGCTTGCCGTTACATAGAAGCGCAAGCGCGAGCAATGGAACTTCTTGGTCAGGTTCTGCGGCAGAGTGTAACCAATCTGCGCATTCTTCAAGCGGAAGTATGCACCGCTCTCCAAGAAACGAGTCGAGTTCTCTGTATTGGTCGGGCTTCCGAGCGGATTAGGAATCGTACCCTCGCGGTTCTCCAGTTCCATCCAGTTCACACCCTTATCGAGCAATGCATCACGAACAACATCGGTGTATCCCACCCATACATCGTCTTTCATATACGAAGCCAACGCATAACTCGTACCATCGCCCTCCAAGGTCTGACGCTGCGCATTGTAGATCTTATTCCCGGCTACACCTTGGAAGAACAACTGAATATCAACACCATAGAAATCTGCACCGAGATTGATACCATAGGTTACTTTCGGGAAAGCATTACCCAAATTAACCTTGTCGTTCTCATCTATCTTACCATCACCGTTCACATCGGTATATCGTGCATCGCCGGCATGGACACCGCACTTCTCCGGACGCTCCTTGAAAGAATACAAATGGTCTAACACCTCGGCGTCCGAAGTGTAAACACCCTCATACTGATAGCCCCAGAAACTATTCAATGCCATACCTTCATCGGTCTTCACACGGTCGCCCCACAGCGAGGAACCACCGCTCAGTTTGGTCAGAGTATTCTCCAAATAACTGATGTTACCGCCGATGTTGTAGTGGAACTTACCTACCTGATTATCATGGTTTAAGGTCAACTCAAAACCTTCGTTGCGGATATTACCCACATTCTTCACGGGGCTTCCCCAGTTACCCACATGCGCAGGAGCATTTACATAGAGCAAAGCGTCCAAAGTGTTTCGGCGGAAGTAGTCAATCGATCCCGACAACTTACCATTCCAAAAACCAAAGTCGATACCTGCATCCCATTGTTCGTTGGTTTCCCACTTACCGTCTTGGTTAGCCAAGGTCAGCAACGCAGCACCATAAGCGATATTATCATCCGAAGTAGTTACGCCCAACGGATAACCATAGAACACCTTATTGCCGCTCTCCATAGTCTGTACAAACACGCTCGACGGAACACCATCGTTACCCACCTGACCGTAACCGGCACGGAACTTGATATTGTCCAACCAATCCAACTCCAAATCACGCATAAACGGCTCCTCGCTCAAACGCCAAGCCAGCGACATCGAAGGGAAGAAGCCCCAAGGGTTCTTGGTAAACTTGCTTGAAGCGTCTGCACGGAAATTCACCGTCGCCATATAGCGATTGTCGTAGTTGTAGAATGCACGACCCAAGAACGACAGACGACGCTCACGCGATACTCCGTCCGAGAAGTTCTTATCCTCCGTTGCATTCATCAAGTACCAGTTATTCTCAGTCGGGTTCAAAATCGACGCACCCGAACCGCCCATGGTGTAGTAGTTGTATTCCGACCAAGTCTGACCTACCATCACCGAGAAACTGTGCTTATCAATCTTCTTTGCATAAGTAATTGTCAAGTCCTCAAGCAAGGTCTGATACTTCGTCATGCTCGACGAGATAAAGTTCTTCTCCGAGTAGTTGTAACTCGTATAGGTATTTGGCCAAGTAAAAGTACGGTCGCTATTGAGCGCAAAATCTACCGAGATACTCGGGCGGATAGTAAGTCCTTCAATAGGGGTCAGTTCAAAATATACATCACCTACCAAACGCTGGTTCTTGTTCTTCGGTTCGGAATTATACGCCATCTGATAAGGGTTGGTTACATTCTTAAAGTTGGAGCCGGCAGAGTAACGACCGCTCAAGTCCTTGCCCGTGTACTTATTCGTACTGCCCTCTGGGTAATATACCGGATCCCATTGCGACATCGACAACGCTGCTGCAATCACACTTGCACCTGCTGACGAGGAGTTATTCATCGCATTACGCCCGCCACTGACCAGCAAACTCAAGTGTTCACCTACTTTGAGCCACTTAGCAATCTGGAAATCGGTGTTCAAACGCAAGGTAAAACGCTCATAGTTAGAACCGATGATCGTACCATCCTGACCAAAATAACTCGACGAAAGAGCATAGTGCATCTTGTCGTTTCCACCGTCAAAACTCAGATTATAATTGTGCATAAAGGCATTTTTATGGAATACCTCATCTTGCCAATCGGTCTCTTGGTTGGCATAATCAAAATTGGTAGGATAGAACTTCAACTTTCTCAACTTATAATTCTGCAACCATGCACCAAAACCGTTGTTCTGATAGTAAGCAATCTGCTCTGCACCATCACGCATTGCGTTTATTCGCAACTCCGTTTCGGCTTT
>USNU01000065.1 GCA_900556095.1 uncultured Bacteroidales bacterium
CCGGAGGTACCGGTGGCCGCTTTGTTGGCATATTGGCAGCCGCCGAGAGTGATACGAACCGGACCGTCCACCTTAAAACCGATGGTGTAGTCCACCCAACCATGCTGTGCGCCGTTGTAACTTGCGCCGCTGCCTTGTACGCCTGTGGGTAATACGGGTTCTTCCTTCGTCAGGTCTATCTCAAAATCCGTGAACGTGCGCGGAACGACTGTCACATTGCCATAGATGGTAAACTCCGTCATATAGGCATTCTGCACGGCGTTGAGATTAAACCAGCGCAGTTGTACATTCTCGCGATTGACAGGCACTGTGATCTTTGTGCCTCTCTGCTCACAGAAAGCGGTACTCAGCGTATCCCATTTTTCTGCTTCGGGCGATTTGCACAGCAAGCCCCAACCACGGCTGCTGCCCGTGGCGGCATGTACAAACTCCACGCGCGTTACGCTTTTCAGCACCGAGGTTTCGATATACGGAGTGGCCGATTTGGCTGCCATAGCATAACCTGCCGTAATGACTTCGGTGTTGTTGAACTGTCCTTTTACTCCTGTCGGCGCTATCTCCACCTCGGCAAACGTGATGTCTAATTGCTCTTTGCTTGCATCGGTTGTTACGGTCTTTTTGGTGGGGGTAGTGGTGCTTTTTACGGCTTCCCAATCCTGAAAATCAGTAGTGTAAAGCCGTTTCTCTACTACGTTTTGCGCTTGAAGCGTCGTTGCCGCCACTATCGCCATACATAATGTGGAAAATGTTTTCATTAAAATAATGATTGATTAAAAATTCAGACTACAAAGATATATCTTTTTCTTGGAATGGCAACACCTTATATTATATAATATACAAAATATCCACAACTTTCCTAAAAAAATACACACCACAGCGCCTTGTGAACCCCTTTGGATCTGTAGCCTCGTCGGGCAGATTGCCGCTAAAAGAAAAATGGTCGCCCTGTTGTTGACCGAACATAATTTGCATATATGGTGAAAAATGTGTACTTTTGCAGTGGTTTTTGTTCGATTAGGGCTGTTTCCTTGGAAAAACGGACTATCGTGCAATGCCAGCAATCCCGATAGCCACCGCCTTTGGGGCGGGTGCGGCGGGAGCGAAGAGAATCATTATGAAAAAGAAACCATATTTAGACAACCATGGTAAGGCATTGCCCTATCCCTGGTTAATCAACACAGTGTTGTGTTTGGTGGGCGGAAGCCAGATGATGCGTTTGCGGTTTTGGAGCAGGCATCCGCGCCACGCTGCTGAGAAAACATTGCGCGACATTCTCAATATCTCGCGTGATACAGTATATGGCAAAGAACATCATTTCGCCGAAATACTGGAGGCTCCTACTGGCACCGAACTCTTTGTACGCTATCAGAAATATGTGCAACTCAATGATTATGAGGACATTCGTCCGTATGTGGAAAAGCATAAGAACGGTGGCGAGAACATCCTGTTCCCTGGAAAACCACTGATGTACGCCACCACTTCGGGAACTACCAACGAGCCAAAATGGGTGCCTATTACCAAAGAATACCTCAACAACATCTACGGCAAGATGACCAAGGTATGGCTCTTCAATTTCATCAAGAACCGCCCGAAGGTCTTCACGGGAAAGATTGTCTCGATTGTCGGTAAGGTGAAAGAAGGTGAAGCACCCGATGGCACGATGTTCGGCTCGGTGAGTGGTGTTACGCAACGCGACTGCCCTAAGTTCGTAAAGAAACTATATGCTTCGCCTGCTTCGGTGTTCGCCATCGAGGACTACACTGCCCGCTACTACACCATCATGCGTATGGGCATCGAGCGCAATGTAACCCTTGTCGTTACTGCTAACCCGTCCACCATTGTGGAGATGCAGAACAATGTCAATGAGTACTTTGAGGACTATTGCAACGACATTGAGCATGGTACGCTGAAAGCCTCGCTCAATATCCCGCAGTGGATTCGCGACGATGTACAACCTTACCTGAAACCCAACCCCGAACGTGCCAACGAACTGCGTGCGCTCAAAGCGAAATATGGCACTGTCCTGCCAAAGCATTATTGGCCTAACTTGCAGATTCTCAACACGTGGAAGTGTGGTAACACCCGCGTATATGTTGAGAAATTCAAGGACTCCTTCCCCGAGGGGATGCTCCATCAGGAGTTTGGTTATTTCGCGTCGGAGTGCCGTTTCGGACTTGTGCTTGACGACACACTCAACACCGTCCTCTTCCCCCATTTCCACTACTATGAGTTTGTCGCCGAGGACGAGTTGGAGAGCGAGAACAAACATTTCCTGCAACTCTGGGAACTCGAAAAAGGCAAGCGTTATTGTCCGTATGTAACCACGTTTGCAGGCCTCTACCGCTACAACATGAATGACTTGGTGGAAGTGGGCGATTCGTTCTGCAATACGCCTACCGTCCACATGATTCAGAAAGTGAACGGTATCGTTACCATGACAGGCGAGAAATTGCATGAGCGTCAGTTTATCGAGGCTGTGCATGAGGCGGAAAAGCAGACCGGCATGCAGACGAAATTCTTTATCGGTTTTGCCGACATGGACCTCTCTGCCTACCATTTCTACTATGAGTTTGCCGACCTGCAGACCTCGCAGGAGCAGGCGGAGCAATTTACTCACATTGTAGATAAAGTGCTGAAAGATATCAATATAGAGTATGCTGCCAAGCGTGCCTCGTTCCGTGTGAAGGACCCGCTTACACACCGTCTGGTGGGGCAGTCGTTTGAGAAATTCAAAGCCGAGTGTATCGCCGAAGGTGCCCGCGATGGACAATTCAAACTCAACCTGCTCTTGCAAGATGAGAAACGCCGCGCCAAGTTCAAGAAACTGGTGTTGGAATAAAAAAATAAAGAATCCTATGCCGCACAGCGGCAAGAAAATAGAAAAACAAGAAACAAAAAAGAGCGAGGTATATACACAATCTCGCTCTTTTTCTATGGAAAAAAAGTGCTTTTTGTTAAGATGTCCGTATCTGCATAGCCTGCGTATAGGCAGTCAACCTTCGGAAATAAAAACACCGCTTTATTTGCAGATATACACAATTTGTCGTATCTTTGCGCGCAAAACAAAAGTACTATGGACGAAACACGAATCTGTCAGGAACTGACGGCGCCGATAGCCGCCATATCGCGCCACCGCACCTTGCTGGACGGCGACGGCGTACGCACGTTGGTCATCTTTCAGGGGTGCCCGCTTCGCTGCGAGTTCTGCGTCAATCTCTTTGCTATTGATACCCGTCGCCCGCGCAAACGCTATACGGCGGAGCAGTTGGTGGAAAAAGCCATGGAGGACAATCTTGATTTTCTCGCTACGCACGGGGGTATTACCTTCGGGGGCGGTGAACCGCTGTTGCAAAGCCGTTTTATCGAGTATTTCCACAAGGTATGCCCACCCGAATGGACAATACAATTGGAAACCTCGCTCAATGTGCCGCAAGAGGACCTTGCCCGTGTGGAGTCGTTTACGCAACATTTCATTGTGGACGTAAAGGATATGAATCCCGCTATCTATCAACGCTATACCGGGTGCGACAATGGGCAAGTGATAGCCAACTTGCAATGGTTGATAGAAAAGGGCAGGGCGGAAGATATTTTTGTGCGTGTGCCGCTCATACCCGAATACAACACCGCCGAAGATGTGGAAAAAAGCGTTGCCGACTTGCAGGCTATGGGACTGTCGCATTTCAGCCGACTGGCATACAAAATACGCAACAGGGAGACCCGCACACAACAATAGGTATCAATAAATACAACAAAAGAGGTTGCCGCGGGCAACCTCTTTTTATTATATGGTGTGTGTTTAGAATTTCAGAGCCAGACCGAAGCCGTTGGTATTGGCTTGCAGATTGAGTGAGACTGGTGCTGCAATTCCTGTTTCTTCTTTGACGGGGTGCTGCAGATAGTAGCAGTTGTTGTACACCTCATACGATTTGCGGCGTTTCTTGCTACCCACAGAGAGAAGCGGTATAGACGCCACTTCGCATACGCCTCCGCCTGCCATCATAATAATACCCGCCAATGACATACCCATTCCGTAATTGCTGTTCGGATCACCGTCTTTACCTTTGTTTTGCAGTTTGACCCCGACAAAAAATACGGGAACACCTACCGCCTCAAGACACCAACCCGATGCAAAGAAACGCCAACCGAGCGACCAGCAACGCTCGCCGCGCTGATAACTCTGCCATGCCTCGGGGCAGTTGTTCTCGATAAACTTCAAGTAGGCTTCCTCGCTCATCTTTGTTACCTGCGTGTCCTCGGTCAGAAAATAGGTTTTCTTCTGCTTGGTAATTACGCCCGGCAGCAACGGCTGGCGTACTACCTTATCATACAGGGCAGGATTCTTGAGATCGTTGTTAAATACAGAGACGCGCCCGTCCTCAAACAGGATAGACACAATATTCGAGAGCGGAAGGCGTGTGGTAGGACCGTCGAGGTCAGATTCCTGTTTGTATAGAATGTCATAGGCGGAAATCTCCACAATCTTGGCATTGATGCGTGTGGCGTCTGTGGTAACGATTATGTCTTGCGCCATGGCACAAAGTGCCGCTACGGCACAGAATATGCTCAGAGAGAAACGTTTCATACAGCAATTGATTTTGTGCGGCAAAGGTAGTGTTTTATTTTGAGATATGCAACAAAAGCCGCCCGGAGAAAAACAAGCGGACGATTATTCTTAACAAAAAGTACTTTTCGAAGACAGTGAGCAAAAATTTATACTTGTTCTTGCCCGATATGGCGCACCTTGTTGATAAAGAGCAACCACAAGAGGAACATCATACCATAAAACAGGTACTTGAAGATATAGGTATGGAGCAATTCAAACCAATCAGGGTGGAACTCGGTGAGCAACGAGATGGCAAAGATACGGAGCAGATTGAATATATAGATGCATATCCAACCGAGGGGAATATACCAGATTTTGTGTTTCCAACCACCGCGAACAGTGAGCAAAAGACAGAGCCAGATAAACGATTGCTTGAGAGGGGTGCAACTCCATGCGATGCTTGTGCCGACACCGGAATCGAAATAATAAGAGGTGGGGCTTGTCAGGGTGCAGGTATCGCGGAATAGTCCGATGAGCCAATAGACTTCACAGGTGATATGGCGTGCGAAAAAATCAAATGGTGCGGTGATATTCAACCCAAACCATGTAACTAATGTGTCGCCCTCATCGCCGTGGATGGTGAACTTCCAGAAATAATTCGCCACAAGCAGGGTAACGACAAAAATAATGATGTCGAGATAGGGAGACAAAACACCTTTAATTTTCTCTAGCGTGGTCATAAAACGTTAATTTTGCATTGCGCATCCGGTTATCCACCTGACTTTTTCTATACGTACTATATCGAATTAAATCTGCGTTTTAGCGTATGGGACTTCGTCTAGGGGACAGAAATCGCGGTCGAGGAACTTGAAATAACCTGCCTGACAGACCATGGCCGCGTTGTCGGTGGTGAAAGAGAAAGGCGGGATAAACACCTGCCAACCGTATTTTTTGCCATAATCCACAAATGCCTGGCGCAGACCACTATTGGCACTCACACCGCCTGCCACTGCCACTTGACGTATGTTGAGGTCGAAAGCCGCCTTCTTGAGTTTCTTCATCAAGATATCGATGACCGTCTGCTGGAGGGCAGCGCAGAGATTCTCACGCAACATAGGCACACGCTCCGCCAAAGCGTCCACCGAATCCACCTGCTCGGCACGCATCATATCGCGCAACGTATAGAGGAAAGAGGTCTTCAGGCCGGAAAAAGAATAGTCGTAGCCCGCGATATTCGGTTTGGCAAAATGATAGACAGACGCATCGCCCTGCTTTGCCAACTTATCTATCCACGGTCCGCCCGGATAAGGCAGGCCCATAACCTTGGCACACTTGTCAAACGCCTCGCCGGCCGCGTCGTCAATAGTCTGACCGATAATCTGCATATCGTTGTAGTGGCGCACCAAGACAATCTGGCTGTTGCCACCACTGACCAAAAGGCACAAAAAGGGGAAAGAGGGGTGCTTAATCTCCACTCCCGCCATACTCGGCGTGGCGGCTTTGAGTTCGGCGGAAGGCTCCACGAAATGGGCGAGGACATGCCCCTGCAAGTGGTTGACATCAATGAGCGGAATCCCCAACGAAAGGGCTAAACCCTTGGCGAAAGAGGTGCCGACCAACAGACTGCCCAACAGACCGGGACCACGCGTGAAAGCAATCGCCGAGAGTTCGGACTTATCCACTCCCGCACGCTTCAACGCCGTATCCACCACCGGCACGATATTGAGTTGATGGGCACGACTTGCCAACTCGGGCACTACGCCACCGTATTCCTCATGCACCTTCTGCGAAGCGATGACATTGCTCAACAAAACACCATCTTTGATGACCGCCGATGAGGTGTCGTCGCAACTTGATTCGATTGCCAAAATGATTGTACTTTTCTCCATAGTAAAAACGTTAATTTGAAATCTCCTGCTCGCTGCGCTCACGAGAAATAAAGGAAATAAACAAAAACGCTTTCCTTGATTTCTTTAATTTCTCTCGCACCGCGCAGCGTGTGCGTAGGATATTACGAGACTGCAAAATTACGAAAAAAAACTGAATAAGACACAAATATGGGCAAAGAAGCACAAATAATTATGATATTTCAAAAAAAAGCAGTAACTTTGTGCGATTTATACATTCATTTGGGATACTATGGGTATTTACTTTCTCCTGCTGCGTATTGCGGCTTTGTTCGGACATCGAAAAGCAAAGTTGTTGGTGCGCGGGCAAAAAGAAACGGTACAACAAATTAAAGCATATAAACAAAACCGGTCGTTGGGAAATGTGGTGTGGTTTCATGCCGCCTCGGTAGGGGAGTTTGAGCAGGCACGCCCGATTATTGAGCGTCTGCGCAAAGAGCAACCGAAAGTGCGCATCCTTCTCACGTTCTTTTCGCCGTCGGGCTACGAACTGCGCAAAGGGTATGGCGAGGTGGATTTGGTAACCTACCTGCCGTTTGCCACAAAGCGCAATGCACGTGCGTTCATAGAGGAGGTACAGCCCTCTATGGCAATCTTCGTGAAGTATGAGTTTTGGCCTGCCTACCTGAAAGAGTTGCATAAACGCGGTATAAAAACCTATAGCATATCGGCTATTTTCCGCCCGAAGCAGTTGTTTTTTCTGCCGTGGGGTAAACCCTATCTCAAACTGCTGCATTGTTTCGTGCATATCTATGTGCAAGACCAAGCGTCAATGGATTTGCTGCAAGCGCACGGAGTGGAGCACACATCGGTGGCAGGTGATACACGTTTCGACCGCGTGAACGAGATTGCGTCGCACGCCAAGCAATTGCCTGTCGTAGAGCGATTTACGCAAGGAGCAGCACGGGTGATTATTGCCGGAAGCACATGGCCGCAAGACGAAGAACTACTGGCGCAATACATTGATAATCACCCAGATACGAAATTGGTATTGGTTCCGCACGAGATACACGAAGACCACCTGCATACGATATTTCAGATATTCCATGGCAGGTATGTGCGCTATACGGAGGCAACGCCGCTCAATGTTGAGCATTGTCAGACGTTGCTGATTGATACGATAGGCATGCTCTCGTCGATTTATCAGTATGGGCATGTAGCGTACATCGGCGGAGGGTTCGGCTCGGGCATACACAACACGATAGAGGCGGCGGTGTATGGTGTGCCGGTGCTGTTCGGACCTAA
>USNU01000066.1 GCA_900556095.1 uncultured Bacteroidales bacterium
GTCGAGGAGCTTGCCGTCCGGGTCTTTCTTGACGACTTCCGTCTCCTCCGTGGTTTTGTTGCCGTCGGTCGTTTCGGTGACAGCGGTCGTGGTCGAGCTCCCGTCCGGTTCGGTCTTGACAGTGACTGTCTCTTTCTCCCCGCCCTTTTCGGTGATTGTAACCTCTTCGGAGCCGAGCGGTTCGCGCGCAACGGCATTGCCGTCGATGGTAAACGACTGTATCTCCAACTTGGGCAGACCGATGGTGGCAGTGGTGTTGAGCAGGTAATCCACACATGCGTCTATCAGTTTCTTTCCCACTCCGGTCAGGCGTTTGCTGCTTTGGATAGAGAGTGGGAAGCAGATATATTTCTTGCCCCCGCGCAGCGAAGCAGGCACCTCGTGCAGGAAAGTCTCCTCCTTGCCGTCTGCGGTATATTCTTCGCCGCGGGTGGCAGCGGTGGCCAAGCAGAGTGTACCCTGATAGTCCACTGCTGCGGGCATTAGTCCCTTGCCTACCACAGAATCAATCACTTGAATCGCATCACCTTGTTTCTTGCCCATTGCCTTGATAATAGGGTGGGTGGGCTGTACTACACGTATGGATTTATTGTTGATACTGCCGTTGTCAGGGTCGCCCCAATCGAGACGGCTTTCCGAGTAGGAGAACGACTTCATATTCAGTACGGGCATACTGATTTGGTTACCGCGTGCCAATGCCATAATTTCCCCGTTGTTGGCGTCCACATCTTCCGAGATAAGCACCCACTTATATTTCGCATATTGTGTCTTATCGCGCAGTTGGCTTTGTGCCTTGCGGGGGACCATATTTTTCCCTTTGCTCTTTAAGTACAAATATACGCCGTCTTTCTCATAAGCACCTGTGTTTTTGTAGAGATAGAGTACGGGGTTGTTGCCAGGGTCAAAAGTGGTAACGGTTAGTTTGCCCGTAATGCTATTGCCACCTAATACACTGATAGTGAACGGATAAACACCCGCCGTGGTAGGTGTGCCGCTGATGGTGTAGGTGCCATTGCTTCCGCTTCCCGTTATCCCTGTCGGCGTACCGTTGGTCCATGTGAGAGTGATATCTTTGTCGCTCAATGCGTAGTAGCGGAATGTAAATCCGTCAATGGCCTCGTTGGTAAATCCGTCCTGTATAGTGTCGGAGGTGGCTTCAATCTTTGAGGTGATAGTCAGTTTGCCGCTGAGTGAGTTGGTTACTTGGTTGCTTTGGTTGTATGCCACCACCTTATATATATATGTTCCGACAGGGCAGTTGGCAGTTCCGCTCAGGGTCAGCGTGTCGCCAATGCCGTCGCTGTTGCCTTTGTTGAGACTGATACCGGTGGCACTCGCCCCCTCCCATTCCAAGACGGTCTTGCCCTTGCTGTTGTATTTGGTATAGTAGGTAACAGGTGCCATCAAGCGGGTTTGCAATACATTCTGCGTGGAGTCATTGCCCTTTATCCAACTTACACGCGGTTCATCTGCCACCCGCAACGAGAAACCTAAAAGTTTACATTGACCGTTGATGGCTTTTACGATCACCACATGCTCGCCTGTGGAAATGCTGTAGCGGCGGATAGTATAGTTGTCTTTATTGAACTGCAAAGGTTGGAGAATACCGTCTATATATACCTCAAAATACTGATTATTGCCGGGCTTGGTGCCGTTGGTATCTTGTTTCTTGTCCTTCGCATAAATAGAGAACTGGTCATATCCGCTGAAATGGAAAGTGTAGGTATGCCCATTCTCCATACGGTGTTCGCGCCCCGATGAACCTTTGGTAAACTCATCTATGGCAGAAGCCGAGGCGGAACCTGTGGAGGCTATTGTTCCCTTAAACCAACCGTCTATTGCCTCGCAAGCAGTGGCGGTCTCGTTGGCGGTTATGCCGTTGGTTCTGTCCGTGCCGGTGGTGTTGAATGTAGCCAAATCGCTTGCATTGCGGGCGGCATAATATACCTCATACTCCCGTCCGTTGAAGATACTGAGCGTCCCTCCGTAGCCGCCTGCAATCTTCTCGGCTTCATAGATACCGGGCGTGTGGGTAGTGAGGTCGGAAGCCGGCACTTTCACGTTGAAAGTAATCGTATAAGTCTGTGTACTGCCGTCCTCAGCAGTTACTACCACCGTGGCTTTGTCGGTCAGCGACGTGGCTTGCGTAATCTTGATAGTTGCTTTGCTGTCGTTTTCTGTAGCACTCACTTGCGGCACGGCACTTCCGCTCTCTGCGTCCACCGTGTAGTTGTACACGCCTGCTTGCAGTGTAATAGCCTTGTCGCCTACGGTCAGCGTCTTCAGCGTGGCATCGCTCGATTTCGGTTGCTCCATTTGCAGTGTAACGGTGTAGGTGGCAGTCTTGCCCGACGCGGAAGTTACAGCGTATTGTACAGGATTGGTGAAGTCTTGCGCCCCTTGCGGAGTATAGGAAGCAATGTTGTCGCCCCTTACGGTCGGAGTAAGATTGGTCAGACTTGTTCCGATGGGCAGTGTGGCAGTGATAGTCTTGTTCGCCGCGTCAATAGTGGCTTGTACGCCTGCTACTACAAATGATGTAATAACAGGTTCATCGGCTGCGGCTTGGCTGAATTGTATCGTATAGGTTTTCTTCGTGGTCCCGTCCTCGGCAGTAACCAATACCGAAGCCTTGCCCGTTGCTGACGCGGCTGGTGTGATGTTCAGCGTGGCTTTGCTGTCATTAGCGATGGCTGTTACATTCGGTACACCCGAATAGTTGGCAGGCAGCGTAACACTATAGTCTAATGTCTTTGCATCAAAATTCGGCACACTCGTCCCATCATATTTCAACTCTTTCAGCGTCGCATCATCAGACTTTTGCGCAGGCGTAGAACCTGTATAACTACCATTAGTCAAAACTATAGTGAAAGCACTAATTTTCATTTCTGTTTTATTATCTTTGAAATGAAGATAATACTTTCCGTCTTTAAGTGTTAGGTCTGTAGCAGAAAAAGTATATGAACGTGGTCCTTCTCCTTTAGACAAATCCGTTCCTTCTTTAGACCATAATCTTTGTTGCGAACTGCCTTCTTGTCCGTTGATAAATAGTTGTAACCATCTGCTCTTTGAATTACTATACACTTCCAATGTGATAGTTCCCGCTGCATTCTGTGGAACGGGGAGATACAAAGAACTATTGCTATTGCATGAAAGTCCCGAACTGGTAACTTTTAACTTATCTTTTGCGCCTGCTATGTAGATAATGCCGTTATCCTCTGTTTCTCCGTTAATTTTACTCTCGGACTTAGCTACACTGTACGTCCACTTGCTTTGTGTTGCAGTAAGTATTCGTGCTGTATATTTTCCATTAGTCGTTTGCCCGTATGCGGTTACATTCGCACATACGCTGATAAATAAAACAGACAGAACTTTTTTGAATATGTTTTTCATATTTCGATAGTATTAATTCATGATATTATTTCACGCTACAAAAATACTGCTTTTTTCGCATACATATGTACATATAGTGTGCTTTTTTGTGGAATTTTTGCTACTAACCACACTAAAGGCGGACAAATACGCATTGCCCGCCTTAATTGTTATCGTCTCTATCGGTTAATATGCCCAGCCTTGGGATTTCAGTACGACGGTGCTGTCGCCTTGTGCAACGATGAGGTAGCACTCCGCATCGGCGTGGGTGTTAATCATCTGCATTCCGTCCGTTTCACCCAATACCATACAGGCGGTGGCAAGTGCATCGGCACGCATACATGAAGACGCTACCACGGTGGCACTCAGTAGGTTGTGTTGCACAGGGTGGCCGGTACGCGGGTCGATAGTATGACTGCGGCGTTGTCCGCCCTCGTAGTAGAAATTGCGATAGTTGCCCGATGTTGCCATACAGATGTCGCTTGTCTGCAGTACCTCCTCCATCTCTTGCGACTGCCCCGCAGGGTCGTCTTGTGGTTTGGTGATGCCAATGCGCCAAGGTTGACCTTGTTTATTTACGCCCTTCGCCACCACTTCGCCGCCTATGTCCACAAGGTAGTTTTGGCAGCCTTTGTCGGTCAGCAGAGCGGCAATCATATCGCATGCCTGCCCTTTGGCTACCGCACTTGCGTCCAGCATAGTACGCGGGTCGTTTTTGACGACATGGTGCGCTGTGAGGTGTATTTTGTCAAACCCCACCAGAGGCAAAAGGCTGTCTATCTTTTCTTGCGTAACCTGCTCACGGTTCTTAAAACCAAACCCCCACAGGTTGACCAACGGTGCCACTGTAATATCAAACGCCCCGTTGCTCTCCTGATATACCCGCGCAGCCTCTTGCCACATCTGCTCAAAATAGACATCAGTGACGGTGTCTCTGTTTTGATTGATATGGCTGATAACCGAATTGGGATTGAACATACTGAGCGAGTTGTCAAATGCCTCAAAGGCAGACAGAATATCGCTTTGCAGGTTATCGCCGGTTTCGTACTGCACATTATAATAAGTACCAAATACTTTGCCCCTGTCGGCAAAGTATTTGGTTTCCTTGCGCCGCATTGGCACAATCAACAGCAGTATTACTGCGGGAATGATGCACAACGCCGCCGCTATGGTGCGTTTCTTATCCATACAAACTAATTAGGATTGATGAAGTATGAATTGAATATGTAGGAGTTTGCTCCTATTACCCCCTCCATTGAAAGAGGGGAAGGGGAGGTCTTGGGTCTTAGAACCACAGTCCGACACCGATACAGCCGTTGAGGCGTTGCAGGTAAAGTTTGTCGTCGCCGGCAGCGGGGATAAACACGTTTCCTTTGGTGATTTTGTAGGTGTTGATACTACCTTGTGCGAAGACGGAAATCTCACAGAGGTCGCCGATAGAGAACGGCTTTTCAATACGTCCGCTCACGTTGTTGACTGCAAACCCGCCTTCGTAGCCGGTGTAGGTACTCTTCCATGGTGTCATTCCGACTTGCAAACCGAGAGTGATGTCGAAAGGCAGTGTAAAATCGTAGCCTACTTCGATATACGAAGAATAAGCACGTTTCAGATCTCCTTCTTCAGTCTCATAGCAGTCGGCACCGGCAACCATCGTGTACCAATTAGCATATAGACCGATGTTTGTCAAATCGCCAAGGTTGTAACCGATCATCACTTCAGTTTGGCTGCTATTCTCGCTGGCGACATCGAGGTTTTTGTTCCAGTTGAAGAAGTTGGTGCCGTCGCAATAGTAATAATGAGTTGCGCCGAGAGTCAAGCCGTAGAACGTAAACGTAGCCTCGATGTCCACTTCAGGGACAAAGTAGGTGTTCGGGTTTTTATCTTCGCTCTCGGTAAGACCTTTCTTAAATTTCCAGTCACTGGCTCCCACGCTTGCCCATGCACCGATACGGAAAGCGGTATGCTCGCTATCCCAGCCGACAAGTACCTCGGGTTGGAGGCTCAGACCGCCATTGTACTGACCACGCCATAAGTACGCACTGGTGAGTTCGGCTCCTGCCTCATACGCAAACGACACTTTTTGTGCCATTACAGCGGTAGTCATTACCACCGCCAACAGACTAACTAATACCTTTTTCATTTTGTTTATAAATTAGTTGATTGATGATTATGCTTGTATTGCCATGACACGCCCAGTGTCAGGTTGGCATTTATACGCTGCTGCCATGGATTGTGCACTTCCCAGCGCACGTTGTCTTTGGTCATCCGCCATGGGTTGAGCATGACCTCGCCCGCTAATGAGAAACAACACTGTTTCACTTGCCATTGCTTGCTCAGGGTCACGTCAATGTTTACCACAGCAAAGTCGCCTTTGAAGCCTGTGTAAAGGCTCTTCCACGGCGTCATACCTACGGTGGTGGAGATACCTATATCATGCGGCAGCGCAAAGGTGTATTTCAGTTCCAGATAACTCGACCACGCCCGTTGCAGATTGCCTTCGCTGTCCAAATATCCGTCCCTTCCTGCGAGACGTGTGCACCATAATATACTCAACGGCAGACGGCTGCTCACGGTGTATCTCGCCCGCAGTTCGCTCGTATTGCCTGCTTGTCCGGGTGCGGCGTTGCTGTAGTTGAAGAATGGTGTGCCGTCGAAATAGTGCATGTGTAGCCAATAGAGTTGCAGCCCCCAACGGTCTAAACCGAGTGTAATATCCACTTCCGGATTAAAGCCCGAGAATGCCCAATTGGTTGCCCCTACGTTCCACCACATATCAACAAAGAGTCCCTCGTAGTTCATTCGTGCCGAGGCTTGTAGCCCCAATCCACCTACGTACTGTCCGCGCCAGATATAGTTTGCAACTATGTTTGCATCCGCGCTCAGCGTCAATCCGATGCGTTTGGGATAATCATCTAACCAACGCTTTTGTGGAGATGTTGCATCCTGTGTCGTTAATTCATCCGCCGGGAGCATATTTTCCATCAATCGTTCCGTTGCCCGAGTGTTGGCAACGAAAAAAGGCATCACTCCGACGCATAGCGTCAGAGCAAATGCCCTCCATTTATTCAGTATGGCTTTTGCCACCTCCGTCAGAGACCTTGCTTTGCAGCCCACGCAATGCGGAGTGCTACCTCCAGGATGCGTGTATCTGTCAACTCTACAATACCGCCCTCGGGACCGGGCTCGATATGGTAACCGTTAGCATTACCCTCGCCATTGAAATACGAGCGAACAGAATCTGCAGAGACACCCAACTCGTTTGCAATGGCATCCATACTGCCGTGTGGCAGACTATCCTTTACTTCACGAAGACGATTAAATGTAGTACGAATCATAATTATGTGTTTTTATAGGTTAGTTAATGTTGTTACACCATAATGAATATGACGATGCATTATGCATTACACATTCCGCATTGTTTAACGGGTGCAAAGGTACAGAAAAGAAATGATATATCAAAATAAATGCCCTAAAATCACGGAAAAAAAGAACCCCGCAAGGTTCTTCTTTTCAATAAGGTGTTTTGCAACATATTTTGTCGATATATTCAGTCTTTTTATTTTTCTTCCAGTATGGCGATGTTGCCGAAGAAATTGACAATCCGTACCGCTGCTATTGTGTTTGCAAAGGTACGAAAAATATGGTAGATATGCAAATGGTGTAATGGACATAGCACATTCTATGCAGAACAACCCGCGAGTAACCCACGAACAACCCGATGTTGTTATACGGAAGTAGTTGCAATAGCAAGGGGAGTTCCTTTATGCTCCCCCTTGTGTGCGATAATGGCAGGAAACGTGATAATAACTTGGCACAACCCAGGTAAAAAAAAGAACGCTATTGCGTATATCATGAAAAAGCAGTAATTTTGCACGATTATACAAAGAAAAATTTTAACGATACACGATATGGCAACACAAGAAGAAACATTCAAAAAGATTGTCGCCCACTGCAAGGAGTACGGTTTCGTATTCCCAAGCAGCGAAATCTATGACGGTCTGGGCGCAGTATATGACTACGGACAGAACGGCGTTGAGCTTAAGAACAACATCAAGCAATACTGGTGGCAGAGCATGGTGCTCCTCCACGAGAACATCGTGGGCATCGACTCAGCCATATTCATGCACCCAACTATATGGAAGGCCAGCGG
>USNU01000067.1 GCA_900556095.1 uncultured Bacteroidales bacterium
AGCACCGGAGATGCAGCAGGCGGATACCGCCGCCTTGCCGCCGTTTCCCGCAGAGGCATTGTATATTATCGGCAGAGAGTGGGAGTGTATTCACGATTCCGCTTCTGCAAAATATCTTACTCCTCGTGCAATGCAGGTGCGTGCGGAAGGAAAGAATATGCAGGATTATATTGAACAGCGTCTCATTGAACTCTACCCCGAGCGTGCATATCTCGGTTATGTCGGAAAAGTGGAGCGAATGGCGGAAATGTTGATCTATGCTAATGCACAAACCACCTCTATCTCCAATTTGATGGGCAGCGAACTGCCTACGCCGGCGCAACTCAATGCCCGCTATAGTGCCGACCAATCGGCGGCTTTCCCTGCCGACAGTCTGGCACAGGAGATTGCCTTTCTCGAACTGACGGGCGATGAACTGCTGCGTTTCCAAACTCTCAACCGCTTTGCCGAACAGAGTCATTGGGTAGGGCGTGCCACATTGGATTCGCTGACACTTACTTCCATAGAAGAGGAAAATATAGGCATTACTATCCTTTTGTGGCAGGGACCTCGAATGTTCTATCGCGTGTATCAAAGCAAAGAGCGCGCAACCAATATGGCGGAGTACTACTATCCGGGGGCCACTGCAGGCGGTCAGATTGGCGATGCCTATCGCCATACCCTTGTCAATGCGCTTTTACGCACGTATGTGGGATTACCGATGACATACGTAATTATGGATCTGTTTTGGGAGAAAGCACACCCCAATGCACCCTGCGACACGTATATGGACTTGCATAACAATGTAGTCGGCCGTCGTACACATTATGCCGATTTTGTCTATTCCGAACCGTCTGACCAACCATCATGGTTGCAATGGGCGGAGCATGTGCATACCTATATTGCAGACTCCACCAATGCAACTGTTTGCGATTGGAATACGGAAACTCCATCAATGATTGTTATTCCCCAAGCCAATGCTGTGGATAGTCGCTCTTACATTATATGGGGCAAATAACGCTCCGAATATATACGAAAGGCACTTTTTTGATTGAAAAGGTGTTAGAAACTTGCACATATCCGGTTTAAGTTGTACCTTTGTGGACTTTTAGATGAGTACGTACATCGGTGGTGTGCGGGTATTGTAAAAGACGATTATTAACCTTATATAAATAATGCAATGAATCGTAGAATATTTTTTTCGTTTATTTTTCTATTGTTGGCGGGGTGGGCATTTGCTGTGTCCGTTACTCCTGCCGGGAATCTTCCGGAATATTACGCGGCAGTGAACAACCAATCGGGCGAGAACTTGTTCGATAAAGTGCATACGGTGGCTAAGGTGGGATACCACTCATTAGGCTATGACGGCTTGTGGAGTGCGTATAAACAAACTGACGTGCGTCCGGATGGTACTATTTGGGACATGTATAGTAACTGCCACTTCAAGTTTGGTAGTAAACAATGTGGTAATTATAAAAATGAATGTGATTGCTACAATCGCGAGCACTCCATCCCAAAATCGTGGTTTGGTGGAAAAACTACATCAGGCCCGGGGTGCGACATCTTCCATTTGGTACCTACCGACGGAAAGGTAAATGGTATGCGCAGCAGCTATGCCTTTGGGGAGGTCTCATCTGCGTCTTATACATCCGGCAATGGCAGTAAGTTGGGGAGTTCGAAGACAATCTCCGTAAACGGCAAAACGGTGGCAGGCGACAATATCTCCGCTACTTGTTCGGGCAGGGTATTTGAACCTGTCGACGAATACAAAGGAGACTTTGCGCGTGGCTATTTTGGCACAATGATACGTTGGGCAGGTGATTATCAGGCGTTTACATCGGGTAATGGTGGCTCTATCTTTAGCGGAAACTATACTGCTACGGGTAACTTCGGTTTGACAAAATATGGTGTGGCGTTGCTGCTCAAGTGGCATAGAGAAGACCCTGTTTCTGAGAAAGAGATAGACCGCAACAACGGTATTCAGTCCACTCAAGGCAACCGCAATCCGTTTATTGACTATCCCTATTTGGTGGAGTATATTTGGGGAGAGAAATCGGGAGATAAAGTGAATCTCAGTAACCTTATCAGTTCGTCTGACTCTCGTTTTATCGCCGGCGAGAGCAATGGTTGGATAGGTGATGCAACAGACGTAGAGGAGGTTACGTTTGAGCCGATTGTGCCGACTGCGGTAAAAGTCCTGCGCGACGGGCAACTCCTTATTATACAGGGCGAGAAAGTGTATAATGCACAAGGGTGCTTGATTAACAACTGATGATGTGCAACACGGTTTTAGTTTAATCCGTTGATACATAATCAGTTGCGCGAGCGATAAATAATAACGAATAAATAACAAAACAACATAAATCAATTTTATCATGGCAGAACAAGAATTGAATTTGTTGGCAGATTTTCAACCCGTGTCAGGAAAGGCATGGAAAGAAAAAATCATCGCTGACTTGAAAGGCGCCGATTTCGACAAGAAACTCGTTTGGCGCACACCGGAAGGCTTTAATGTACAGCCTTTCTATCGTCGTGAGGACCTCAAAGGTCTGAAAACCACTACTTCAGCACCGGGGCAATTCCCTTATGTGCGCGGTACGAGAACAAACAACGAATGGGCTATTCGTCAGAACATCTGCGCTTGCCAAAATGCGCGCAAGGCGAATGCGAAAGCGTTGGAAGTGCTCAACAAAGGTATCACTTCCTTAGGATTTTGCTTAGACAAAGAGAAACTGAACTACCGTTTCATCAAGGTATTGCTCAACGACATCAAAGCCGATGCCATCACTATCAACTTCTCGATTTGCCCGTGCGCTGCACCCGACTTGGCAAATATCCTGGTACGCTACTACGGACGTATGGGATATGATGTGAAGAAGATGAAAGGTAGCATCAACGTGGACCCTATCAAGCAAATGCTTATCAAGGGCAAACTGCTCAGCCGCGAACAAGTAACCGAGAAGATTGCGGCTACCGTAAAGGCGGCTAAATCCTTGCCCGGCTACCGCGTTGTAGGTGTCAATTCAGTGATTCTCAACAACTCCGGCGCATACTGCGCACAAGAATTGGCGTATGCTCTGGCTTGGGGTGCTGAATATATGACAATGATGACCGAGGCAGGCGTACCCAACTACAAGGCAGCCAACGCCATTCGTTTCAATATGGGTATCGGTGGCAACTATTTTATGGAGATTGCCAAGTTCCGTGCCGGTCGTATGTTGTGGGCGAAGATTGTAGAGGCATACAAAGCACCTCTCTTCACCGCTGCTCTCAAAGACGCTGCCAAGATGAATGTCAGCGCAGAGACAAGCCGTTTCAATATGACCGTCTTCGACGCATACGTAAACCTGCTTCGCTCGCAAACCGAGACCATGTCGGCAGCCCTTGCCGGTGTGGACGAGATAGTGGTTACGCCGTTTGATGTTACATACGAGGAGCCGAATGAGTTCGCAGAGCGTATCGCCCGCAACCAACAGTTGCTGCTCAAAGAGGAATCGCATTTTGACAAGGTGGTTGACCCCGCTGCCGGTTCGTTCTATATCGAGAACCTGACACACGCTATCGCTGCTGAGGCTTGGAAACAATTCCTCGCTATCCAAGAGCAAGGTGGTATGTATCAGATGGTTGCAGAGGGCAAAGTTCAAGCCGCTATCCAAGAGAACCTCACCAAACGTTTGTCTGACGTGGCAAAACGCAAAGAGGTATTGCTCGGCTCGAACCAATTCCCGAACTTCACAGAGACGGCTGCCAAGAAAATCAAGAAGACCGATTGCGGCTGTGGTTGCTGCGCTACCAACCATGGTGAGATTCCCGCTCTGCCTGTGGCACGTGCTGCCGAAGAGTTCGAGGCATTGCGCTTGGAGACAGAAGGTGCTAAGAAACAACCGGTTGCCTTCATGCTCACTATCGGTAACCTGGCTATGCGTATTGCGCGTGCACAGTTCTCGTGCAACTTCCTCGCGTGCGCAGGATATAAGGTAATCGACAACAATGGTTTCAAAACTGTGGCAGAGGGTATCAAGGCTGCACGCAAGGCAAAAGCCGACATCATCGTGCTTTGCTCAAGCGACGACGAATATGCAACATTGGCACCCGAGGCTTGGAAGACACTCAAAGATGCGAAAGAAATCTTCATCGTAGCTGGTGCACCTGCTTGCTCCGAAGACCTGAAAGCACAGGGTATCACCAACTTCATCAATGTCCGCAGCAACGTCCTCGAAACATTGAAATCCTATAATGCGCAACTCTTAAAATAAAGAACAAGGAGTAAAGAGCAAAGAGCAAAGACAAAATGCATAACTTCCGCAAATTGGATATATGGATTGATAGTGTAGAATTGGCAGATATTGTCTATACTGTTACTGCCAATTTCCCTCGCCAAGAAATCTATGGATTGGCATCGCAAATGCAGCGTGCCGCTGTCTCCATTCCATCTAATATCGCTGAAGGGTCGGCTAAAAGTAGTGGCAAGGAGTTTTCGCGTTTCTTATCGATTTCCTTAGGATCTCTGTATGAATTGGAAACTCAAGTTGTGATTGCTTCAAGACGCGGTTATGTAGAAACACCACAAACTTACGAGTTAATCACAAAGATAGAGAGTTTGCAAAAGCGTGTGTACTCGTTTCACCATACTTTGTGTCCGGACGAATGTATTTAGTCTTTTATCCATTGTCCTTATTCCATTATCCATATAGATTATGAAACCTAATTTTAGTGAAATAGATATCAACAAGGTTCCTGTTTCTCATGTAGAAGGAGCCAATGAAGCCAATTGGCAAACGCCGGAATTGATTGACGTTAAGCCAATCTATACCAAAGAGGACTTGGAAGGTATGGAGCACCTGGATTATGTGTCGGGTATTCCTCCTTTCTTGCGTGGTCCGTATAGTGCGATGTATCCTCTGCGTCCTTGGACAATCCGCCAGTATGCAGGTTTCTCCACTGCACAAGAATCCAACGCGTTCTATCGTCGTAACCTCGCCAGCGGTCAGAAAGGTCTGTCTGTAGCCTTCGACCTGCCGACACACCGTGGCTACAACGCTGATAATATGCGTGTTGTGGGCGATGTGGGAAAAGCAGGTGTTAGTATCTGCTCGCTCGAGGATATGAAAGTTCTCTTCGCAGGTATTCCTCTGAATAAGATGTCCGTTTCTATGACGATGAACGGTGCCGTATTGCCTATCCTGGCGTTCTATATCAACGCCGGTCTGGAGCAGGGCGCCAAACTCGAAGAGATGGCAGGTACTATCCAGAACGATATCCTCAAAGAGTTCATGGTGCGTAATACCTATATCTATCCGCCTAAGTTCTCGATGAAGATTATCGCCGATATCTTCGAATATACCTCGCAGAAGATGCCTAAGTTCAACTCCATTTCCATTTCCGGTTACCACATGCAGGAAGCCGGTGCCACGGCGGACATCGAGCTGGCCTACACATTGGCCGACGGTATGGACTACCTGCGCGCCGGAGTGAACGCCGGAATCGACATCGACGCATTCGCGCCTCGTTTGTCTTTCTTTTGGGCCATTGGCATGAACCATTTCATGGAGATTGCCAAGATGCGTGCGGCACGTTTGCTGTGGGCAAAAATCGTGAAAAGCTTTGGTGCGAAAAACCCGAAATCCATGGCGTTGCGTACCCACTCGCAGACTTCCGGTTGGTCGCTTACGGAACAGGACCCGTTCAACAACGTGGGACGTACGTGTATCGAGGCCATGGCAGCCGTTTTGGGGCACACCCAGTCGTTGCATACCAACTCGTTGGACGAAGCCATCGCCCTGCCGACGGATTTCTCAGCCCGTATCGCACGTAACACGCAGATATACATCCAGAACGAGACCCAAGTGTGCAAGCACATTGACCCGTGGGCTGGTTCTTACTATGTGGAAACCCTGACGAACGAACTCGTCCACAAGGCTTGGGAACACATTCAGGAAATCGAGAAACTGGGCGGTATGGCCAAAGCCATCGAAACCGGTCTGCCCAAGATGCGTATCGAAGAGGCCGCAGCCCGTACGCAGGCTCGTATCGACTCCGGCGCACAGACCATCGTGGGTGTGAACAAATACCGTTTGGACCACGAAGATCCTATCGACATTCTCGAAGTGGACAACACTGCCGTCCGCCTGCAACAGGAAGAAAACCTGAAGAAACTGAAAGCCGGACGGAACGAGGAAGAGGTGAAAAAGGCATTGGCCGCCATCACCGAATGCGTACGCGAGTTCAACGAAGGCAAGAAGAGCGAACACAACCTGCTCGACCTAGCCGTAAAGGCAGCCAGCGTACGTGCCACGTTAGGAGAGATTTCAGATGCTTGCGAGGCTATCGTAGGCCGATATAAAGCCGTAATCAGAACTATTTCACAAGTGTATTCATCAGAAAGCAAAGCAGACGCCGACTTCGCCGAAGCATGCGAGTTGACGGAAGAGTTCGCCCGGCAGGAAGGCCGCCGGCCGCGTATCATGATTGCCAAAATGGGGCAGGACGGGCACGACCGTGGAGCCAAGGTTTGTGCCACGGGTTATGCCGACTGCGGTTTCGATGTCGACATGGGACCGTTGTTCCAGACACCGGCCGAAGCTGCACGCCAAGCCGTAGAGAACGACGTGAACATCATGGGCGTAAGTTCGCTGGCAGCCGGACACAAGACCCTCATCCCGCAAGTCATCGAAGAGTTGAAGCGGTTGGGACGCGAGGACATCATGGTCATCGCGGGCGGTGTCATCCCGGCACAAGACTACGATTTCCTGTACAAAGCAGGCGTAGCGGCCATCTTCGGTCCCGGAACCTCCGTAGCCAAAGCAGCCTGTGAAATGATGAAAATCCTTTTGGACAAAGAATAAGGACCGGACAAGGTTCCTATCCCAAACTATCAAGTAGGAGGAAAGCAAGGTGAAGCTTTTCTCCTACTTTCGTTTTCCCGCCTTTTAAAAAGCCGGTCTGCCGGTTTCCTTTTCAGGAAACGCAAAAACTACCTTCCCGATTTTATACCTAATTTATCCTTATCTTTATAAATTTCTACGCGGTATCCTCTCTCCAACATATTCAACAACACTTCATAAAAAGCTTCTTTATACCCTTTCTGTTTCAGCTTTTCTCTCAACAGTGACAGTTCATGTTCCAAAACAAGGTTTCTTTGTTCCAGTCCTGAAAGCGGACGCTTCTTCCGGAACATGAGGGCAGCCACATTTCCGTCTGCATCCCGCGCACCGTATTTCTCCAACCATCTGCTCACCGTGCTCTCCCCCTGTATTCCATACTTCCGTGAAATGGCATTCATACTGATGTGGGAAGTCTCCAGTTCTCGTACTACACGAAGTTTAAAGTCTAGCGTATAATCTTTCTGCGTACGCTTGACATGTTTTTCTTCAACATCCTCTTTTCCCATAAACTGCATTGAATAAAAAAA
>USNU01000068.1 GCA_900556095.1 uncultured Bacteroidales bacterium
CAGAGACAGATACGGTCGGCAGCGACATAAGGCAGCGATTGGAGATAGTGCGCCGCACTTATCTGGTCGTAGGCCTCCACTTGTCCGAGTTGCATATAGGACGCATTGCGGAATGCCCGTCCGCGGCAGTCTGTACCGCGTCCGTCCACACAGGCTACAATATAACCTTCGTGGGCAAGGTAGTACTCCCAACGCTTGCGCCATTGGTCAAGAACACGCTGGCTCTGCGGACCCGAGTACTGAATCATCAGGACGGGATATTTCTTGGTTTTGTCAAAGTCTTTGGGAAGAATAGTCCATCCATTGAGCAGGTCGCCATGCTCGGTAGTGAACGAGAAAAAGTTCTTTTCGGGAATACCGAGCACCGCCCAGTCTTGCATAACTGCGGCATTGTCTTCCAAAACTTTGATTTTGCGCTTACTGCCATCTTTGGAAAGTGCGTAGAGTGTATAGATATTCGGTTGGTTGACAGACTGATAATTGTCTATCATTTGGCGGAAGTTGTTGGAGAAATAGAGGTTGTGTGTACCTTCGCCGTCGGTCAGGCGGACAGGTGCTCCCTTCTTGAGCGAGAGCATATAGCCTTGGCGTGTCTGCGGAGTGGGTGCGGCTTGGTAGTAGAGTGTTTGGGTGGGTTCGTCGAAGCCGTAGATAGCGGTCAGATCAATTCCGTCGGCAGTCAGTTGCTTTTGCAGAATGCCCTGTGCGGAATAAAGATATGCTGCACGCCACCCGCTTTTCTCGCTAAGAACGATGAACCGATTATCGGAGAGCCATTGCCATTGGTCGAATAGTTCGTAGTCGATAAAATAGTCACGGCTTTCCTCTTTGTAGAGCGGACGACAGACTGTAGAACGTGAGTTGCAGAGCAGTACGTCCATACGGGTTTGGTCGCGATTGAGTTTGAGCACCGCTAACTCGGCCGGCTGCTCGGTCTTGCCTTGCAGAACAGGGTTGGTCCAGCGCAGACGTGGCAAATAGACGTCCTCATCGGTGTTGTGAGTCTGCATAGTGCGAATGGTCTTATTCCTAATATCATAGACACACACAGAGACTTGCGCATTGGGTTCTCCCGCTTTCGGATAACGCAAAGAGGCTTCGCGAGGGTAGGTGAGTCCGAGATATTCCTGCCATGAGAAAGTGGGGACACGGGTTTCGTCAAGACGGACGAATGCCAATTGTTTGGAGTCGGGGGAAAAAGCGAACATACAAGTAGCACCGAATTCCTCCTCATAGAGCCAATCGGCTATGCCGTTGATTATCTCGGGGTTTTCATCGTGGGTAACGGCTACTTCGGTGCCGAAATCAAGTTTGTGCAGATACAGATTGTTGCCTTTGACAAAGGCGATATAGCGTCCGTCCGGGGAAAGAACTGCGTCGCGCACGAGGGTGTCGCTCAAGTGCTTGCGCGTGTTTTTTTGTGTATCGACAATATAGTAATCGGCAAGAAATGAATGGCGGAACAACTGCTGTTTGTTCTCATACTCGAGACAATAACGCCCTTCTTGGGCTTTTCCGATAACACTATCCAATTGTTCGGCGGATAGTTGCTTTGCATTGTACTTACCATCCAAAATATCGGTCAGAAGGTCGGCCTGAATCCACATCGGGAATACCAATGCGAATAAAATAAAGGTGTATTTCAGTTGCTTCATATCTGTATGTAGTTTCGGTTTGGAAAAAATACAACATTTGGAAATTGTCGGCTACGGCTTATATATCTGATAATCCAACAATCGTGCAAAGGTAGGGAAAATAAATCATTTACGCAAATGTATAGTCTTTTTGCCATTTACGATGTGCAATTCGTAAATTCCTATTTGCAAGGTTTGTGTTGTGGCAATGTTGTCGGTAATGGAGTGGATGTCGGACCGTTTGGGATAGGATGTGTAGTGGATAAGTGTCTCGTTTACAGGTGCTTCGTAGAGTAGGGTTTGATAGACTAAAGTGCTGCTGTTTAGGCGGACGACCTTGCCGCAATAGTTTTTGTCGGCGTCCACATCAATCCATAGGGCGGATACCATCTCGCCTTCGGCATCGGGGAGAAAGAAAGCAACGGTTTCGTCAGACAAGACGCGATACCGCCAACGAGTGGGGGAGTCGGATAGTCTGTTGTTTCTGCAACCTATTGATTGTGAGGAAGAAAGGTGGGTGATGGTGGC
This sequence comes from uncultured Bacteroidales bacterium, assembly GCA_900556095.1. Lineage (GTDB taxonomy): Bacteria > Bacteroidota > Bacteroidia > Bacteroidales > Paludibacteraceae > Colicola. Next base: position 2,163 of record USNU01000068.1, read on the forward strand.
GGTGCTATCGGCAGAGAAGTCGATGTAATAGACCATCTCGGGTGTGATATCGAAAGTACGTTTGTACCACAGGCTGTCGGTGGTGGCAAGAGTGATTTCTTGGGCGGGGATGGCAGAGGAGGCAATAGCACCTGCGTAAACGGCGTCGAAGACAGGGAAAGCAATGGCATAATAACCGCTTTGGCAGTCGGTGCGTTGCAGCAGGTCTAATTCCTGAATGTCGTCCGAATAGACAGCATAGAGTGTGCCGTCTTGGCGAGGATGATAGACCGTTTCGGGGGTATATATTTGTGGGCGGATGGTAGTTTTCTCAATGGGACTTTCTGCCCAACCGATGAATTTCCACCCGTCTTCGTCGGGGAGTGCCGGGAGAACGATACCGGCACCGGTTCGGGTCTCTGTTAAGCGGGAATAGGTGCCTGTTTCGGTCTGCAAATCAATAGAATAGGGACGTATGGCAGCTTTTTGATAGATGATGTCGTATTGGGCGACATAGAGCGAATTGGCTGTGGCGGCGATACGAATGGAGATGTTGCCATCGGTGGTTTTTATGACAGGACTGAAAGTATGCGTAATATCCACATAGTCGGTGGTGTAGGTGCCGCTCCATTGGTCGAAACCGCTATCGGCAATGCTCCAAACGGTTTGTTCGTCTATGGTCATTTGCAGAGTACCTGCACCTGCGGATTTATTGGATTTCATTGACAGACGGACGGATTGGATTTCTGTATTTTGCCAACCGGTAAGGGTAAGCGTGGCAGATTGTCCCGTTGTCATCTGCCCTTTTCTGCCTGTGCAGACATATTCGGCAGCGGCCCCCTCGGGGAGGATACCGCTTGTAGATACTTTTTTGTTGGTTTCAATTGTAAAAGAGGCGATTAGGGCGATGAGAGTGAACATAAAAACATCAATTTGTCCACAAAGATAAAGTGAATTTTACACATCGGCAATTTTTCAGCGAATTAACGGCAATAATTTTCGTATATCGGAAAAATATAGTAACTTTGCACGCATTTTATGTGGGTGTACGGCTTTCCTATACCGTAAGCGGCAATGGAGATAAGGGGGATCAAAAAAAAGAAAACGGGATGGGTGGGCTTGGCAAGCCCGCGGCAAAGATGCCTATTGCCGGGGGGCTTGATTGGACGAAATGTTAAAAATTGCAATGGCTTTTGTATAGCGCAAGCATACTATCCTATGCGTATCCTATCAGCATCCTATAACGATTTGAATGAAGACGGAAGGAAAATACAAAATAAAATATATTAACAATCATGCAACAAATCAAACTGAAACGTGGTTTGGACATACCTTTTGACGGCGCGGCTGCATTGACACTCGGTAGTGTTAATCGTCCGGCGGTCTATCATATTGTGCCCGACCATTTCGCCGGTATCACCCCGAAACTGATGGTGAGAGAAGGCGACAGCGTGAAGGCGGGTTCTCCCCTGTTTCACGACAAGGCATTTGAGCAGATGTTGTTTACATCGCCGGTGAGCGGTAAAGTTGTGGCAATCGTCCGCGGCGACCGCCGAAAAGTGATGTCTATCGACATTGAAGCAGATGCTTGCATTGCGTATGAGACGTTTGATAAGTCTGCTGACCCCAAGACTCTTCTTCTCCGGTCGGGTCTTTGGAGTCTGATTAAGCAGCGTCCTTATGACTGTATTGCTATGCCCAGTAAGCAGCCGAAGGCTATCTTCGTTTCGACATTTGATTCCGCTCCTGTGGCACCGGACTATGAGTGGGTGCTGAAAGGACAGTTGGTACAACTGCAGGCGGCAGTGAGTGCGCTGAGTACGATTGCGCCCGTGTATGTGGGTATCCGTGGCGGTGCCAAGGCTACCGAGTTCCGCGAGTTGAAAGACTGCACGCTTTACGAAGTGTTCGGTCCTCACCCCGCAGGCAACGTAGGTGTGCAAATCAACCGTGTGGCACCAATTGCCAAAGGTGAGACCGTTTGGACAATCAACATCCAAGACCTCAGCCTGATAGGTCGCCTGTTCACAAAAGGTATTGTGGATATGCAGAAGAAAGTGGCTCTGACAGGACCGCTTGCATACGGCGCACAATATTATAATGTGTTGCCGGGTATGCCTGTGGCAGAGATTTTCCGTAGCAACGTGATGACCGGTGAGCCTGTGCGCTATGTGGCAGGCAACGTGTTGAGCGGACATCAAGTGGGCATAGACGAGATGATTAGTATCTATGACAACCAGTTTACGGTTTTGGACGAAGGTACTGAGAATCATGAGTTTATGGGCTGGATAATGCCGCGTTTTGACGGTTTCAATGCCGGCAAGACAGACCCTGCGAAGATGCTCGATTGCGGTTTTATGCATTGGCTCTTCGGTAAAAAACATTATCAGTGGGACGCTCGTCTGAAGGGTGGTCGCCGTGCGATTATCGTAAGTGGTGAGTATGACAAGGTGTTCCCGATGGACATCTACCCCGAATACCTGATAAAGGCGATGATTGCCGGCAATATCGACAAGATGGAGGCTCTCGGTGTATATGAAGTGGCACCCGAAGACTTCGCTCTTTGCGAGTATGTCTGCACCTCGAAAATGCCTCTTCAGGCTATCGTACGCACAGCATTGGATAACCTAAAAAAGGAGATTGAGTGATGTTTAAGGGTTTATATAATTTTGTAGAGAAACTTCGCCCGACCTTCTCGGAAGGGGGCAAGTTGCATGCCTTGCACTCTGTGTTTGACGGTTTTGACACTTTCTTGTTCACGCCGAACACGACATCCAAGCGCATTGGTACACAAATCCACGACGGTTCGGACTCGAAACGAACTATGATTCTGGTGGTTATGGCACTCGTTCCCGCGATGCTGTTTGGTATGTTCAATGTGGGCTACCAACACCTGCTGGCTACGGGCGAATTGGTGCGCGGAGGAATGACCTGCGCATTGTGGTGGAAAGCCTTCGGCTTCGGTCTGTTGGCTGTACTGCCTTATATATTAGTTAGTTACGCTGTCGGACTCGGTATCGAATTTACAGTGGCACAATGGAAGAAAGAGGAGATTCAAGAGGGCTTCCTCGTTACGGGTTTTATCATTCCGCTGATTGTGCCAATCAACACCCCGCTGTGGATGGTGGCTATCGCTACTGCCTTCGCGGTTATCTTTGCGAAAGAGGTGTTCGGCGGTACCGGTTATAACATCTTCAACGTGGCTCTTATCACGCGCGCGTTCCTATTCTTTGCATACCCGACGCACATGACCGGTGATGCGGCTTTTGTTCGCACCGGCGGTACTTGGGGCTGGGATAGTGGCAAGATTGTCGTGGACGGCTTCTCGGGAGCAACGCCTCTGACGCAGATTGCTACCACTACCGACGCAAACCTGATTCCTGTTGACTTCTGGACGGCTTTCAATGGTCTGATTCCTGGGTCTGTAGGTGAGACCTGCTGCTGGGCTATCCTGCTTGGCGCACTCTTGCTGCTGACGACGGGCGTGGCATCATGGAAGACAATGCTCAGCATTTTTATAGGTGGCGGACTGACAGCATGGCTTTTCAATGTATGTGGTCCTGACACAGCGGCTGCGCATTTCCCATGGTATATGCAACTCATCACCGGTGGTTTCGCTTTCGGTGCTGTGTTCATGGCTACCGACTACGTTACCAGCGACCCTGTTACTTCGGCTCGTACGGAGTGTGGTAAGTGGATTTATGGTCTGCTCATCGGTTTTATGGCAGTGGTTATCCGCGTGCTCAACCCAGGTTATCCGGAGGGTATGATGCTTGCTATCCTGCTGATGAACGCCTTTGCTCCACTCATCGACTGGTGCGTAGTGCAAGTGAATATCAAACGTCGTATGAAACGCGCTAAAATCTAAATAATATGGCACAGAAGAAATTTGTATGCTCCGTATGTGGCTATGTCCACATAGGCGATAATGCACCTGAGGAGTGCCCGCAGTGCCACCAGAAAGGTGTGTTTGTAGAGCAAAAGAAAAAAGGACTTGACACTAATAGCAACGTCTATACCATAGTTTATGCAACGGTGATTGTGGTTATTGTGGCAATTTTGTTGGCAGTGGTGAGCCAAGTGCTCAGTCCTCGCCAACAGGCAAATGCGCTGCTTGACCAACAAAAGCAGATTCTGGTAGCCCTGAATCAGGACTACTCGAAGGCGGACCCTGCGGCTATGTATAAGGAGTTGGTAAAAGACTCGACCGCGAATGGTTTGCCTCTGTATGTGGCAACGATTGACGGTGAGACCAAGTATGTACTCAAACTGCACGGTGCAGGTTTGTGGGGTGGCATAGGTGGCTATTTGGCACTCGATGCCGACAAAAATACCATCTTCGGTATCAACTTCAACCACGAGAGTGAGACTCCGGGGCTGGGTGCCGAGATAGTTGCTGCCTATTTCCGTAACCAATTTAACGGCAAACATATCCGCAATGCCGAGGGAACTATTTGCTCGGTGGCTGTACTCAAGACAGGTAAGACTGCAGAGAACGGACAAGAGCAAGTGGATGCTATTTCGGGCGCAACTATCACATCTACAGGTGTGAGTGATATGTTGGTAAATAACCTTGCAGAGTATGCCGAGTTCCTTAACGATTGTCAAACCAACAACTGCGCTGCTCCGTGCGAGGCTGTCTCCGAGAGCAACGAGGTTGCACAAACTGTTGAATAACTATGGCACTTTCACAAAAAACAAAAGATGTCCTTCTCGGACCGCTCAATAAGAACAACCCTGTGGTTGTGCAAATCTTGGGTATCTGTTCGGCACTCGCCGTTACGGTACAACTCAAGCCTGCATTGGTGATGGGTATCGCGGTAACGATTATCGTGGCAATGTCCAACGTAATCATCTCGCTGATGCGTAAAACCATTCCGATGCGTATTCGTATCATTGTCCAATTAGTCGTTGTGGCAGCGTTGGTTACATTGGTGAGCGAGGTGCTGAAAGCTTTTGCATACGATGTGGCAATGCAGTTGAGCGTCTATATCGGACTTATCATTACCAACTGTATCCTGATGGGACGCCTCGAGGCGTTTGCTATGACCAACAATGTGAAGGACTCGTTCTTGGACGGTCTGGGCAATGGTTTCGGCTATGCTATCATCTTGGTTATCGT
>USNU01000069.1 GCA_900556095.1 uncultured Bacteroidales bacterium
ACGTAACCATATTGTAGTAAGGTCCGAAACGTCCGATGAGTAACGCCACAATGAGCGAACCGCCTGCCAATCCGAGACGGAAAGTTTGATTCAGACCGGGAAGAGGAATAGGCAGGATACCCAACAAAACTCCCATCGTAATTCCAAAGAACATAGGCAGCAGATTGGGCAAATCGAGCCGTTTCAACTCATTACCAAATGTTTCTGCCACCCGCTGCACATCGGCCTTATCACCAACGACAATCAGACGATCGCCGAGCTGAAGCACCAATTCGGGTGTAGCAAGCAGGTCAATACCCGCACGATTAACACGCGTGATTGTGGCATGATATTGCGAACGGAGATTAAAGGAAGATATACGCTTGCCATTGCATTCGGGACGCGTAACAGCAATGCGGCGAGAAATAAGGTGGTCGGAATTCTCCTTGCTGGAGAAACTATAGTTTTTGATAGTTCCCAACAGGCGCAGCGAGTCAAGGTGCTGCTTATCAGTAAGAACACGAATAATGTCTCCGTTGCCGAACATGGTTTGGTCGCTAACCAACTCATCCGTGCCATTGGGCCGAATGACACGACTGACGATCATCTTAATCGGGCATATATGCTGCAATTGACTGACGTTCAGCGTATCAATTTGCGGATTTTGCAAGGTAATATCCACACACACGGGTTTTGCATCGTCCTCTTTGTTGTCTGTTTCCGCTTGCAGGCGGGCCTCCTCTTGCGGAATCTTGACACGCAGGCAAAGGCGGATAATCTCAAAAGCCAAGATGGTACCTACAATACTAAGAGGATAGGCTACGGCGTAACCGGTTGCTACATTGGGCGATACATAACCAAGCACATCACTACACGCCTGCTGTACTGCCGCCAAAGCAGGAGTACTCGCTACGGCACCCGAGAGGACACCATCGAGAGTGTCCATACCGAGGTTCGTAGCATAATACAGACCTATAGTACAGAAACACCCCAGAAGAACAAATGCCGTGGCTAACAGGTTGAGTTTCAGTCCCCCACGCTTAAACGGGGAAAAAGACGGACCAACCTGCAAGCCAATAGAATAGACAAAGAGAATGAGTCCGAAATCGTTGGCGAAATGCGACACATCCGGTTTGATATGAATACCCAATGCGGATACAGCAATCCCCACAAACAGCACCCACGTAACACCTAATGAAAAATGTCCTACACGTGCGTGTGCGGGGAGCCACAAGCCCAATGTTATCACCAATGTCAGCACCAATATGGATTGGGTAATGGTGGGAGTAAACAAAAGTTGTTCTATTGCGTGCATGTTTATAGGAAAACGTTAATTATCATGTAATCAGACGTTATTTTTCTTCTTTAGGGTGTTGCTTTGTTTCCTGATTTTTCATTCTTTATTTTCCAAAATGCGGAGCATTTGGATGATAGCGCGGGTGCAGGCACGATCTGTAACCTGTTCACGCAGTTTGCCCAGATGGAAACATTCGGCAGTTGTACCATTAGGCGTTGCCCAAGCAATCCATACCGTCCCGACCGGTTTCTCAGCCGTTCCGCCGTCAGGACCGGCAATGCCGCTGGTAGCCATAGCATAATCGGTCTTGCACAACCGGCGAACACCTTCTGCCATTTCGCGAACCACCTGTTCGCTTACAGCCCCATACATGTCCAAATCCGCCTGGCGGACACCTAACACATTATGTTTCACACTATTGTCATACGCTACTACCGAACCATAATAGAAAGCGGAACTGCCTGCGTGCTTGTTGAGCAAAGCGGCAAGTTTGCCGCCGGTACAAGACTCAGCAGTGGAGATAGTCTGACGATGTGCCTTGAGTATCTCACCCAAATGTACCTCAAGGGGGATGTCATCGGTTTCTATGATATAGTCGTGCACCAATGCAATGAGTTGTTGCAACTGCATCTCTATCTCTGCCTCTGTCGCTTCTCCGTAGGTACTCAGGCGCAAACGAATAGTGCCGTCCTTGGGCAAATAAGCAAGGTGTATGGTCTTTGGGAGCGCATTTTCCCATGCTTCGAGCAAAATAGCCAGAGCAGATTCCGAAATCCCCGAAACGAGGATGGTTCGGTGAATGATGTCGCCTTGCGGGTGCATCTGACGCAAGATATAGGGAATTATCTGCTCATTCATCGCGATTTTCATCTCGTAAGGCACCCCCGGCATAGCAAAGAGTTTTTTCTCTCCTTTACGAAATACCATCAGTGGAGCACTCCCTACCCGATTAGGCAACACTTCAGCCGACTGCGGTACAAGCCATTGGGTAGCAGTCAGGCGGTTGAGCACATCGGGACGCCCGCGATACAAATCATATATATGCTCGCGCACGCATGAGTCTTCCACCAAAGTGGTGTCAAAATACTCGCACAACACATGCTTGGTTATATCATCTTTTGTGGGACCGAGACCACCCGTCGTCAGAACAATATCTGCACAATCAAAGGCCTCGTCGAGTGCCGCAAGTATATGCTGATGGTCATCGTGTATAGAGATAATCTGATAGAGCGAGATACCGTTCTCATTCAGCCGTTCTGCCATCCAAGCGGAGTTAGTATCCACTACCTGTCCGATAAGCAGTTCGTCTCCAATAGTAATAATTACTGCGCGCATTGTTTTTTCCATTCTGTAGCAGTTAGACATAGTTCTTCGTACCATTCTTGCCCGAAACGGCGAATAAGCGGTTCTCTAAGAAACTGATAGATAGGCAAATGCATTTTCTTACCGAGTTGACGAGCACAATGACAGATGTCCCAACGGTGGTACTCCAGACCAACCATATCGCCCATTTTGGATAGGCGAATCGGGTACAAATGACAGGAAATGGGTTTCTTGAAGTCGATACGCCCTGCGTTGTAGGCTTTCTCAATAAGGCAATAACACCAACCATTGTGGTCTGTGCGGGCAAAAACACAATCTTTGCCATTGACGATAGAAGTAACACGGTCGCCCGAAGGATCATAGTAAGCAATCCCCTGTTCCGCTACTACTGCCCGTGCCTCTTTGGTCATATCGGGCAACAAAACAGGCAGTATCTCATTGATTTTCTGCTCTTCATCGGGTTCAATAGGAGCACCGGCATCGCCTTCGACGCAGCAACACCCACGACAGGAACCCAAGTCGCAACAAAAATCTTTCTCCAAGATATCCAGACTAACCAATGTATTTTGTATCAAAAACATTCCGTTTCTTTTGGGGCTGCAAAGGTACTGCTTTTTTCTGATTTATGCAAAATGATTTTTTGCCATACTATGATACTTCCACGAACCAATTATAATGCCAAAGTCTCACTTATATGGTAATTATAAATTATAGTTTGCATATATGTATTTTATTTTGTACCTTTGCAGCGTATTTTTAATAAATATAAGTTTTTAACACATTTCATACCATGAAAAAACATTTCTTATGGCTGATTGCGCCACTCCTTGTAGCGTGCAGCACAACTCCCGACCCTATTACACGTATTGCTACCGGACTACCGATTACCCCTATCCGTATGACAAGCGATACCACACATGTGGTGATGACGGATTATGTGCCGCTTTTGATGAACCAAAAGCAAGAGACAAAGAACGATAAACTTGATTGGCTTGTAGGTGATCAATTGGAAACATTGAATCTTGTGGGCAATGGTGCATTACCCGAAGAAATGGATATCGTAAATCACGGCAATACCTGCGAAGGTATATCTGTCCATAACGACCATAACGGTTTCGTAATCCCTGTTTTACCTAACAAACCGGTAAAACAAGGCTTGGTCTCTATGCACAATCCGGAAGGTGCAATTAATTGTATTACTGTAGGTTTCACGGAACCGATCACGAACGAACGATTGGTGGTTTACGTGCAGAATATGCCTATTACAAGTACATCATTCACACCAAACGAAGACGGCACTTATACCCTTGACCTTTCTGAAAGTAAGGAAATAAAACAATGTAACAAGGGACGTGCCTACCTGCGTGTTTTTGCAGAAGATAACACCTGTCTTTACAACGATATTTTAATTCCTTTACAGGACGGCAAACCTGTAACCGATGCGGCTTTGCTCAACCGCCACGACGATCAGGCACAAGTACTCTATTCTATCATGGTGGATCGTTTCCAAAACGGCAACACGAGCAACGATTGGAAAATAAACTCACCCGAAGTCTTGGATATTGTGGACTACCAAGGCGGCGACTTTGCCGGTATCACACAAAAAATCAAAGAAGGATATTTTACCAATCTGGGTGTTAATACATTGTGGATCAGTCCGATTACACAAAACCCATGGGACGCATGGGGCAAATATGTATTCCACCACGGCAACAAGTACGATTCTACCAAGACGTACACCAAGTTCTCGGGATACCACGGGTATTGGCCCATCTACGCCACGGCTATCGATAAGCGCCTCGGTACAGACCAAGAACTGAAAGAACTCCTCTCGTGCGCGCACGCGAACAACATAAATGTGGTGCTTGACTATGTAGCCAACCACATGCACATCAATGCCCCCACTCTGCAAGAACACCCCGATTGGCACACCGATTCTATCTTACCCGACGGACGTCGTAACTTTGGACTTTGGGATGAAGCACGACTCACCACATGGTTTGATACACATATCCCCACATTGGATTTGGAGCGAGAAGAGGTTTGCCAACCGATGACGGATTCGGCACTCTATTGGCTTGCGAACTACGACTTTGATGGTTTCCGCCACGACGCATGCAAACATATACCCGAACAATATTGGCGTATGCTCGGACAGAAAATGGCAGAGCGTTTCCCTGACCGCCATATATGGATGATTGGTGAGACTTATGGTTCGCCCGAACTGATTAACTCTTATGTTAAAACGGGCATGCTGAATGCACAATTTGACTTCAATGTATATTTTGCAGCAACACGCGCTTTATGCAACGACGGAAGTATGCAGGATATAGACAATACCATTCGCACATCTCTCGCCACCTACGGAGCACATCACACAATGGGAAATATATCGGGCAATCATGACCAAGTACGCTTCGCTTCATTTGCCGGTGGAGCAGTTAATTTCTGGGAAGACCCGAAAGAGGCAGGCTGGACACGCTATTGCGGTATCGTTCCAAACGACCAAACCGACAACAAACAACTGATAGATGAAGCATACAAACGCACACTGTTGCTTGAGGTGCTCAACCTAACACTGCCGGGGGTGCCGTGTATCTACCAAGGCGACGAATATGCAGAGGTTGGGGCTAACGACCCGGATAACCGCCACATGATGCGCTTTGACGGACTGAACGAATATGAACAGAATTTCCGCCGACAAGTAGCAGACTTGATACACTTGCGCCGCTCATCTATGCCGCTGTTATATGGCGATTATATCCCCGTTTCGGCAACTGACGATGTGCTTTGCTTCGACCGCATATACATGGGAGAGACTATGCGCATAGAGATTGACCGTAAAAAACTCACTTACTCAATTACTAAACTATAATCAACAATGAAAAAACTTTTTATTTTTGCGTTAGGACTGCTGACGCTCGCTTCTTGCACAAAACAAGAACCTACCACACACGCCAAGTGGGCGTATGATGCCACTATCTACGAACTCAATACCCGCCAACTGACACCCGAAGGCACATTTGCAGCAGCCGAAGCATATCTGCCGGAACTGCGCGAGAACGGAATTGATATTCTATGGATTATGCCTTGCCAACCAATCGGTGTTATTACCCGAAAAGGAACACTCGGCAGTTACTATTCGATTATTGACTACTGCCAATTCAACCCGGAGTTTGGTACACGTGCCGACTTTGAGCACCTGCTCGCTACTGCACACGACCTCGGCTTTAAGGTTATTCTCGACTGGGTGGCTAACCATACTGCGCCCGACAGCAAATGGACGGAGAATGAGGGGTGGCATTATCGCGATAGTCTCGGAAATCTGATGGTGCAATACGACTGGACCGACATCTCCAAACTGGACTACAACAACCAAGATATGCGTCAGGAGATGCTCCGCTGCATGCACTGGTGGATGGATTCGATTGGTATCGACGGTTTCCGTTGCGACGTAGCCGGCGAAGTGCCGACCGATTTCTGGAATTGGGCAATGGGGGACCTCAGAAAAACACACCCCGATATGTTCACGTTGGCTGAAGACGAAGCAAAAAATTACGAACTCACCGAGTCGGCATTCGATATGTACTACGGTTGGGAACTGCACCACATTATGAACAACGTGGCACAAGGCAAAAGCTGTGTAGAAGACCTGTGGAACTACTTCAATAAAGCCGACACAACCACCCGCGCAAACGCTATCCGTATGAACTTTACCTCGAACCACGACGAGAACTCGTGGAACGGAACCGAGTTTGAACGTATGGGCGATGCGGCAAATCTTTTTGCAGCATTCACCTATATCGTGCCCGGTATGCCGCTGATCTACACTGGTCAGTTGAGCGGAAACCATCATCGTTTGGAGTTCTTCGAGAAGGATTGTATCGACCGCGTAGAGAACGCACCACAATACGCTATGTATCAGAATTTGAACGAGTTAAGAAAATCCAACAAAGCATTGTGGAGTCCCGAACTCGGTGCAAAGATGCTACGCCTGCCGGCTGACAATGAGCAGATTTTTGCGTGTGTCCGTCCTTTGGAAAACGGTAAAAACACAGTCATTGCCATAATGAATATGTCGGCTGAGGAGCAGATTGTATCCATCAACCTCACCGGCTACGAAGGCACCTATACCGCCTTCAACTGCGGAGAACAGAAGAACCTCTCCGCTACAGAGACGATGACGCTCAAACCATGGGAATACCGTATTCTGACAAAATAAAAATCCCTACTCTCTATATGAAAAACAGGCTGTCTTGAAAAAGGCAGTCTGTTTTTGGTAGCGGGATTGGCTTTGCCTGACCGAGGAGAATGGTCAGGGAGATTTAACTATCGGCACTTGCACATATCCCAAAAAAGCAGTAACTTTGCGTCGTATATTTGTGCTGTATTGGACAACATAAATCAGACAGACTATGACGATTGCTATATTCGGAAATGCGATGAAAGAAAACACCTTGATAGAGGTGTCGCATATCCTTGCTTTTATGGAAAAACGCGGCGTAAATGTCTTGCTTTCGCAGGAACTGCGCCAGGAACTGAACTTGCGTGAGTTTCCGCCTTTTCCCGAAGATTGGAAGGGAGAGGAAGATGCGAAAAGTCCCTATAACGAACCTATCGATTTTGCTATGTCAATCGGCGGAG
>USNU01000070.1 GCA_900556095.1 uncultured Bacteroidales bacterium
CTTGGTCAGCAAGACCGCCATCCTCATCACCGAGTATGCAGCCGAGCGTCGCAAGGCGGGCAATAGTCTGCAAGATGCGGCTATCGACGCGGCAGGCGCACGTCTGCGCCCGATTATGATGACCGTTCTCACGCTAATCTTCGGTATGCTCCCGATGGTGGCGGCTATGGGTGTGGGTGCGAACGGTAACCGCAGTCTCGGTACGGGCGTGGTCGGCGGCAGTATTGTCGGTACGCTGGCTTTGCTTTTCCTCGTGCCGTCGCTATTTGTGATTTTCCAACACTTAGACGAGAAACGCCGCAAGAACCGCGCAGAATAACAAAGAAGTGCGTTTTGTTAAGATTTGAAGTGTGCGACAGATGTATTTCATATCCGCGAAAAACAGCATAGGATGCTTATAGGATGGTTATAGGATAGGCTCCCCCTACGCATACTTCAAGAAGTATCAATTATTAAGATTTTACTGAAATGAAACTACATATATTTAAGTCCGCTATATATATTCCTCTCTTTTTTGGGGGCTTGGTGGTATCTCTCCTATTGTCCTCTTGCGGTATCTATGGCAAGTACCATCCCGTACAGGACATCGATTCCACCCTCTATGGCGACCTGTCTCTGTCCGACACCACACAGAGCCTCAGCAACCTCTCGTGGGACGCACTATTCACCGACCCGCTCCTGCAAGCCCTTATCCGTCAGGCACTCGACAGCAACCTCGACCTGCGTATCGCGCACGAGCATGTCCTGCAAGCGGAAGCGTCTCTCCGCGGGGCTCAACTTGCCTATCTGCCTTCCATCAGTCTTGCTCCCCAAGGAGGTTTCTCGCCGCAGTATGGTATCCGACAAGGCACCTACGACCTTGTTGCCTCAGCCTCATGGGAGATAGACATCTTCGGCCGGACGCTCAACTCGCTCCGTGGCGCGAAAGCCGCCAAGCAGCAAGCTCTCGACTATGAGCAAGCCGCCCGCTGCGGACTCATCGCGGGTGTGGCAAATGCCTACTATACGCTCCTGATGCTCGATGCGCAGTTGCAGACCGCAGAGGAGAACGAACAGACGTGGGCAAAGACCATCCACACCATCCGACGTATGAAAGAGGCGGGTATGGCAGACGAAACAGCGGTTACGCAGATGGAAGCCACCTACTATTCCATACAAACGATGGTGCTGGACTCCCGTCAGCAGATACGCCAGACCGAGAACGCACTCTGTCTCATGCTTGGCACCACCTACCGCCCTATCAACCGCAGCACACTTGATGCACAGGTCTTGCCGCGGAACATCGAGGTGGGAGTCCCCGCACAACTGCTCTACAACCGCCCCGACGTGCGCGCCGCGCAGCAGAATATGGCGCGTGCTTTCTATGCCGCCAACCTCTCCCGCAGCAATTGTCTGCCCTCGCTCAACCTGAGCGGGATGTTCGGTTGGACGAACCACGATTATGTACAGGTGTTCAACCCCGCACAGATGGTCAGCAACTTAGCAGCAAGTTTAGTCGTCCCGCTCTTCAACTCGGGGCGCAACATTGCACAGGTGAAAATGGCAAAGTCGCAGCAACAGGAAGCCCTACTCACTTTTACGCAGACAGTACTCTCGGCGGGCAACGAGGTGAACGATGCTCTCCACGCTTATCAAACGGCGTATGCCAAGTGCGAACTCTACGACAAGCAGGTCGATGCACTCAGCCGTGCACAACGCGCCACCACGCTCAAGATGCAATACGGCAGCACCACCTATCTCGAAGTCCTGACTGCCCAGAACAGCCTTCTCACTGCTGAGTTTACCCGTATCAGCAACCGTATGGTTCTCCTCCAATCCCTCGTATCACTTTACCACTCCCTCGGTGGCGGCAACGAGTATTAATCCAGCCTCCCCTTAGCACGTCCCCGCGGCTAATGATTTCCGTTCATTCGCCGCGGGGACGTGCTAAGGGAGAGAAACCAGCCAATCAAAAATCGCGTGTGGTCAATTCCACGATGATGCGGAGTATGCGTTTGCTGAAGGAAGTATATCTATTCTAATAAATATATCCTCATCTGCCATAACTACTCCGCAAAATGTCTGTTGGTATTTCTCAATTCATCTGTCGCAAGATAGATACTCTTTATTACCGATAACGGCAAGAAAGTGCTAAATTCAGTATATTTTTTCGGCTATTGTAGCCTACACCCTTTTCCCAAAGGCATAGGCTTCTTGCAGTTTGGCGTTTCCGACGATGGTACGTGGTGCATCTACCCCTCCGCAGAACAATGTGCCGGCGAGACGACTTTTAGGATAGCAGTCTATCCACCCTGTCAGACCGGCAATTGCGCGTGTTGGCACATCGGGTTCGTTATCTGCTGCGGTGGTGAGCATATAGACGTCTCGGAACTGATAAGCAAGCGAATACATTGCGTTCATACGGTCAATCAGTACTTTCATCTGTCCGCTCATCTCATAGTAGTAAACAGGTGTCGCCCAACAGACCACATCGGCTTGTAGAACACGTTGCATGATATCATTGGCATCATCATGGATAGTACATTTGCCTAATTTTTGACAAGCGAGGCACCCCTTGCAGAATGCAATATCTTTTCCCGCAAGACTAATTTTCTCCACTTGGTGTCCTGCGGCTAATGCGCCTTCTGCAAACATATCGGCAAGCATCTCACTATTGGAGCCTACCCGAAGGCTGGTAGATATAACAATTACTTTTTTCATAAAATACAAAGTATCTGAATCTTGTTTGAAAGGTCATAAACGATTGTATATTTCGTCCGACACTGCTTCCAACCATTCGTCGGAGGTGGTGTCGGCGACGTTTATATGTGTGGCAATATGTTGAAACCACGCATCTTTCTGTGCTCCGTGCCAGTGTTTCACGCCTTCCGGAATGTCAATAATATCTCCCGTCCGGAGTGCAATAGCAGGTTTCCCCCATTCTTGATACCACCCTTTCCCCGCAACGCAGATGAGTATTTGACGCGCCCCGTGGTGGATATGCCAGTTGTTGCGACACCCGGGCTCAAATGTTACGTTATTCATCGGCAGAAGACTCTGTTCCCCCTCGCCGAGGTTCTTGGGCGCAAGCGGTGCGAGATAACTGTTTCCTACAAAATACCGTGCATAGGCAGTATTGGCCGAGCCTTTCGGAAACGCCAATTCGGAGATACTATCGCCTTGTGTTTCATCGTCCGCCCAGATTTCTTTGGCTTGATTAAATGCCGCCCAAGCCTTTGGCCAACCGGCATAGAACGCAATATGCGTGATTATCTCGGCTATCTCTGTGCGGGTGATACCATTCTTTTTCGCCTCGCTCAGGTGGTAATTCAGGGAGTTGTCGGTTATGCCCTGACTGATAAGCGAGGTGAGCGTTACGAGACTACGGTCGCGGAGCGAGAGCAGGTCGTTTCTGCTCCATACTTCGCCAAACAAAACATCATCGTTCAGATGTGCAAATTCGGGAGCAAACTCCCCCAACCGAGTGCGACCGGCAGTTTGTACTATTTTTTGTTGTGCCATAGCAGATATGGAAATTAGAGTGAATAGAAATAAAATAATCTTCTTGTGCATAATGAGTTGTGTTTTTTATACAACGTCTATTGCTTTGTCTATTTGTGGGGTATCTCCTTCCATTCGCCTTGTCGTAGTATTGGCGCGATGTCGGCGTTTGCAGCGTGGCTGCCTTGTATGGCGGTACCTTTGGTAATAGTAGCGTTCGGACAAAGACGGCGCAGGTCAGATACGCTGTTGCCCAATCCGCTACCTTCGTGTGTGGAAAATGGCACAATCTTCTTGCCGCGCAACCCGTCGTGTGCTTCGATAAAAGTAAATACACACATCGGGAAAGTCCCCCACCAGATGGGGTAGCCCAAGTAGATGATGTCGTATCCGCTCAAATCAATATCGCCCGCATATTCAGGGCGTGCATCCTGTTGCAATTCGGTTTGTGCCACCTCGGTGCAGCGCGAATAATCATCGGGGTATGCCACTTCGGGGACAATCTCAAACAGGTCTGCGCCCGTCTCGGCTTGAATCCGTTGTGCCACCACTTTCGTATTACCGACAGGGAGATTCTCAATGCCTCCGTTCACATAATTATTCCCGTTGCGCGAGAAAAATATCACAATACTTTTCATCGATGTTTGTTCTGTTTTTGTTTCGTTGGTTTTGGCGCACGAGGTCAGCGAAAGCACAACCATCAGTGCAGTCAGAAATGTCTGTTTCATAATGCAATGGATTGTAAATGTGAGTGATACCTATGCCCTTTTTCGATACTCGGTCGGTGTTTTGCCGGTTTGGGCTTTGAAGAATCGTACAAAATGTTGCGGATATTCAAAACCGAGTCGTTGGCTAATCTGAGTAATGCTGAGCAGGTCATCCGACAGCAGTTGTTGTGCGGCACGGAGCAGGCGGGCATTGATAAAATCTTTCGCATTCTTGCCGGTCTCGGTCTTTACCAATTCGCCGAAATACTTCGCCGAGTAGCAACATTTGTCGGCAAAATAGGCAACCGACGGCAGTCCCTCTTGTTCCGCGCGGGTTGCTATATATTGGTCCAACAGGTCAGAAAACTTCTTCACAACCGTGTGGTTTATCTCCTCGCGTGTTACAAACTGCCGGTCATAGAAGCGCAGGCAGTAGTTCAGCAGTAGTTCTATATTGCTGACAATCAGTTCGCGAGTATGTTTGTCGATGTTGTGGTGCAACTCCTGCTGAATCATCGACAGCACTTCGCGAAATATCTCTATCTCGGCAACGGAGAGATGCAATGCCTCGTTTGAGGTGTAGTCGAAGAACTCATATCTGCTTATGTTTCTGCCCAACGAGGTGCGGTTGATTAGGTCTGGGTGGAACACCAAACCTGTCCATTTGGGGTACATCACATCGGGGGCGGGCTCCACATGAATCACCTGCCCGGGCGCGAAACTTGTTACGGTCATCTCGTCGAAATCATACGCGGTGCGACCATACGACAACTTGCATCCTTTGTTTTCTTTCAGGAAAAGCGCATACAATCCATAGTGATAAGTCGCCTCTTCCAAGGCACTCTCGCGGTCAAAATGCACCACGCTCACCAATGGATGAGATGTCTCAACCCCATACCATTCGTTGAATGCTTGCACGGTGTTAAAATAAACCTCTTTCATATCTTTGTGTTTAGCAGGTGTGCGAACACCCGATTAAGCAATTATGCGTAAAATATCTTCCGCTATCTGTTCATCAAGCAGACGGTTGTCGGCAAGCAACTGATGCAGGTCGAAGCGGTCGTACAGGTCTTTTTTTATTCCGCCCACCAGCACTTTCATGTCCGATGTACCGTAGTAGGCGGCTATGCGTTCTCCAAACCCGCCGTCTTTGCTGCCGTCCTCCAGGGTTACCACCAACCGATGTTTGCTTTTTAGCCTGTCCAGAGTCGCTGTATCCACTGCGTTGAGGTAGCGCGGATTGATAAGTGTGGCATGCACTCCCTTGTCTGCAAGCAAGCGCACCACGTTTTCGCCTTTCTGATAGAACGAGCCGGCAGCGATAATCGCCACTTGTTCGCCCTCGCGCGTTATTTTGTAGTGTGGCTCATAGTCATACACACTATCCACCGTCTCCGTGGTGTGGTTCACTCCGTTGCCGGGTACGCGGATAGCAATCGGCTTCCTGTCCTGCAAAATTGCCCAACGCAACATCGCAAAATACTCCTCGCAACTCGTCGGTGCCAGATAAATCAGTCCGGGAATACTGCAAAGCATCGGTATGTCAAACAAACAGATATGTGTAATATCGTTCATTGTTCCTGCACCGCCCCACATCACATTGATAACCGCGGGGTTGGCATTGATACACAGGTCTTGCGCAATCTGGTCGTAGGTGCGTTGGATAAAGGTGCTGAATACCGTCCACACGGGGCGCAGACCGCCTTTTGCCATACCGGAAATCATCGCCACTGCCTGTTCTTCGGCTATGCCCATATCCAAATACTGTTCACCGGCTTCTGCCCGTTTCGCGGGGGTAAATCCACCGGCGGAGGGAGTGCCTGCCGTTACGGCAATCAGACTCTTGTCGTGCTTCATCTCGCGGAGCATCCAATCGCTGAACAGTTGCTCATAGGTCTCCTGCGCAGGTGTTGCAGGACGCTGCCCGTCTGCTCTGTCAAAGGGTGCGCTATAGTGCCAAGCCTCTTTGTCCTCTACCGCGGGCGCAAAACCGTGTCCTTTCTCGGTGTGGATATGCACTACCGTCGGTCGGGTGGTATCTTTCACGCTGCGAAATACATCTACCAATTTTGCTACGTTGTTACCCTCTTCCAAATATACATACTCAAATCCCCACGCCTTAAACCAATTGTGCGCACATCTCCCGCCGCTTTCGCGCAAGGCACGCAGGTTCTTGTAGATACCACCGTGATTCTCCGCGATAGACATCTCATTGTCGTTCACCACAATAATTATGCCTGTACCGAGTTCCGATGCCTCGTCCAATCCCTCAAAAGCCTCGCCGCCCGAGAGAGAACCATCGCCAATGATGGCAATGATGTTTTCGTCGCTACCATGAATATCGCGGGCTTTCTGCAAACCGGTGGCAAGCGAGATAGATGTGGAGGTGTGTCCCACCTCAAAATTGTCATATATGGGACTCTCGTTGGGCGACGAGTAGCCGCTGATGGCGTTCATGGCATCAGTATCGCCCAGGAAACCGGCAGCGCGACCGGTCAGCACTTTGTGCGGGTAGCATTGGTGGCTGACATCGAACACCAATTTGTCTTTGGGCGCGTCAAACACATAGTGCAATGCCACGGTGGCTTCCACAAAACCGAGGTTCGGACCCACATGCCCGCCGTGCATACTCACACGACGCAAAACAGCACTGCGAACCTCATCGGCAACCACATTCAAGGCGGTAATGTCCAATTTCTTTAAGTCTGCCGGCGACTGAATTTTCTCAATGTACATAAAACAACGTAATTAAATAAGTGATTAAAACCGTGTTGAAGTATTTTTTTTACGCTGCAAAATTACTGCTTTCCGGTGGAATAACCAATACCTCTAATTCCGAACATATTACCCGAATTACGGAAAGTACAGACGGAGGTGAGGGGGGGGGCGGAAGACGACTTTGTCATCAGAAGAGGTGCGACCACTGATGGCTGCCAAAGGGTCGCTCAAGAGTATCTTTGCCCTTGCTTGAAAGTATTTAGAAAGTATTCATATGTATCGGTTATGTATCGGTTATGTATCGGTTATCCTATACG
>USNU01000071.1 GCA_900556095.1 uncultured Bacteroidales bacterium
AGGCTACGGTCAGTTCGTCGCCTGTGGCGTTGAGTGTCGGGGGGGCTTTCTCCGCCTGGTAGCCTGCGAGAGTGTACTTTGCCAAATCAATGTCGATTGTTTTCTCTGTGGCGTTGATACTTGCAGCCATCATCACGGCTGCGCAAAAAAGAATACTTTTCTTCATGATGTTTGTGTATTTAGTTGTTATTTGTGTTACAATTCACAATTCTTCATTCATAATTAGTACCCTGGGTTTTGCTCTATCCCGCTGACCGTCCATTCGGCATTGGGGATAGGGAATTGGATATGCGGTTCGTCGTGGCGTATGATGGTCCATGGTTGAGACCCCGGATAGCGGCGATCCATATCCTGCTGGTTGCGGAATACATCGAAGAAACGGTGTCCCTCGAAGGCTAATTCCATACGCCGCTCGTCGGCAACAATATCCTCTACGGAGGTATAGCCATGCATTGTGGTGGCGGAGAATAGTCCTTCGGCAGGAATACCTGCACGGCTGCGAATAGCGTTGATGTCGGCAAGGGGTTTCTCGGTCTCTCCGAGTTTGGCATACGCTTCGGCACGGTTGAGTATCACCTCGCCCCAACGCACAAAAACAGGTGAAGAGAGTTGCGGTTCGCCGTCCTGGTAACTGAACTTGGACGAGAAGTATTTTGGATAGCCAAAGCGCATCTTCATCGGTGGCAAGATTCGTGCGGCACAATCGGTGAGTTGTCCGTTTTTATCGGGATATTGCACCCGGTACTCGGTATATTCACCATTTACTATATGCGGTTTTACAATATAGGTCTTGTCTCCATCCTTGAATGCGTATCCGTCGGCGGTGGCGGTTACAGAGAAAGAAAGACAGAGTCGTCCTTCTGTGGGGTTGTCGCCCGTAGGGTCGGGAAAATAAACCAAACGCTCTGCGGGGTCTGCACCTTCTTGCAGTTGCGGCTGAATAAACGAAGCGTAACGCACATCAGTCGGATAGCGCTCGTAGAGATTGAGCAATGGGTCGGACGGGTATATCTCGCCCCATCCGCCTCCGTCGCCGTTGTACATTGAGCCGATACTACCTTGTCCGCGGTTGTCGGTCAGTTCGTGTGCTACACAGAAAAGCACCTCCTTGGATGTTCGTGCATCGGCGAAAGTGCGTGTGAAATCTGCACCTGAGATAAGTACACTATTGGCAGGTTTGTCCCCCAGCATAGTATTGACGGTAGAGACAACATCCTCGTTGCGCCCCATATAGAGGTACAAGCGCGAAAGCAGCCCCAAAGCGGCATTGCGGCAGGGGGAGCCGTTGTCGCCACGCGAAGTCCCCAGCAGGGAGGCGGCTTTCTTAAGGTCGCGCTCTATTTGGTCGTAGACGGCACCTACAGACGCACGCTGCGACTTACTGGCGGTGGAAGTCATCAGTGGTACGCCGAGATTATCCGTACCATAACAATAGGCCTTGGCAAAGAACGTCGCCAAATGGAAATGTAACATTCCGCGCATAAAATATGCTTCGCCTAAAAGTTGGTCGTTGCTGCCTTCGGGAGTGGACTCAATGACGGTGTTGGTCATATAGATGATTTTATATGCTACCATCCACATCGTACCTACATTCTTCAGGTTATCGGTCATCATATAGGTGGTTGCCTGATAGATAGCCGATGTGGTTTTGCCCGATAGATTCGTATTGTCGGACGGCGCTTCCGCCATCTGGAAGAAGTGCTTGACATAACTATTGCCACTCGAATAGCCGATATAGGTTACTTCGTCTTTGAGCAACGCATAGCAGCCGTCCATAATGTATTCTGCTCCCGCCTCATTGCTCAAGAGCATATCGGCGTTTAATTCATCGGACGGAAAGAAATTGAGGCTGCACGAAGCAAGCAACAATCCAACCCAAAGGGTAAGCAGGGCATTTTTCATTGTGTAGTTATATACTTTGCATTGATACTATCGGGTTATTTTGCCATCAATTCCCAGTGAATACCCAAGGTTGAATATACTTTGTTTCCTGAGACAATCAACACTTCTCCGTTGTGCAATATTTTGCGAGGGGTTGCTGTAATAGCGGTGTTGTTGATAGCAGTAAACGGTACTTGAGGATCATAGTAGAGCGTGGCAGCAGAGGAGTAGTTATGCAGGTCGTCGTAAGCAAAAGCGGCATAATAGCAAGGTTTGGTAACGTCCAGAGTCTTGTCGATGCAAGTCTCTTTATTGCCCTCATAGACTACATCGCCGTCGCTGATGCTCTCTGGTGCTGCGTCCTGCTTGCGCACGATGACGGTTCCCGCATAGTCGGGAGCCGGAAACACCTCCCCACCGAGACGGATGTCGGTAATAGCGATTGAACCTGTACAAGCCGAAGCACTCGGAATGATAAAATGGATACCCTTTACCTTTTGGCAGGCATTGTGCGATTCGCTATTGCTATGCCAGTCAAAAGAGGCAAATGTGCGCATATCGATAGATACGTGTGTCCAAGTCTTGTTTTTAAGCAGGATGGATTCGTCGAACCACCAGTCATCTCCGTTGTCTGCTACCGCATTGTTGCCATCTATATCGTTGTACACCACCAATCGGAGCGAGTTGTTGCTGCCGTCGCCTTTATACCAAAAATCAAGCGTGTAGGTATCGCTCAGGTCGGCAGGTTCGGGAAAAATATATGCCGCCGACCCCTGTCCCCATGCTTTGGCTACAGTGTAGTCGATTTGCACAGCCTTACCGCCATTTCTGCCTTCTACCAAGGAGAGCGAAGCACTTCCTTCTTCCGCATCGTCGATGGCTTGGAACGCATTGTCCAAGCCGTCGGCGAAGGTAGCCAATACCCGTTCTCGGTGGATAAGATGGGTGGGGTTCCACCAAGAAAGCGTGAGTTGCTCACCCTCTCGGGCATACGCCAGACGAGTAGGAGCGGGTGGGGCTACGGTATCGGAAATCAAAACAACGGGAGCCGCTGCCATCTTGCAGATAGTGGTATCTGCGTTGGTGATGGAGGCGTAGATATAATATGTACCTTTAGGCGTCAGATGGCGAACATTCCATGTATAAGCATGCATACCATTGGTACCACTCAAGTCCTTGGCAATCAGTGTGCCGTTCTGCGGAGTGTCCTCGGTAGTGTAGAAAAGACTTACCGTAGCGGGGGTAGTGCTTGAGGCGGAGTAACGAATGACCACTGAGTCGGTTAGCGCGCCGGTAGCCGAATTAGGCTGGCTGATATATACAGACGGCAACGGCTTGTCGCTCAGCGAAAATGTATAGGAATAGAATTTCGTACCTACCGAGTCATAAGCATTCAGTTCGATAGTGTTGCCGTCGGCAGCCATATCAATAGTAGAGAAACAACTTACTTTGCGATACATCAGCGTATAAGCCGCATCGGGCAGGGTGGTAACCTGCGAATAGTTGGCGTTGCGACCGCAACCGGGGCGCACATAGTTGATACCGTCTTTTTGCGCGTGCTCAAAACTATGGTCATCGCCTGCAAAGCAGATGATATGCTTGCCTTGTTTGGCATACGTTTCCAATAGCGGGCGGATGATGTTGTGGTTCTCTTCGTTCCACTGCCCGTGGTAACCCGAAGTGGTGATACCTACATGCGCATAGATGAGTATCCATTTGCTCGTGCTGTTCTTCAGTTGGTTCTCAAGCCATTTGTATTGTTTCGACCCTTTGGCAAACGACGGGCTGTCATATACTGCGTCAAAATTGTTGTTCAGGTTGAGACAGATAATCTGTGCATCGCCGTAGTTGAACGTGAAGTAGGCTTCGCCGCGCGGGTCAATCACAGGACCCTCGCTCTCGCCATGGGAGAACGACGAAAAATAGTCGTAGTAGGTGTGATAATTGGTGAATCCGGCGGGGTGTACCTCATCGCGCAGATAGGTCTCATGGTTGCCGATAGCACCGGAGAACGTTACCTGTCCGAGGAACGGTTTGCCCGGATTGAAGAACGACTCGTTCCATGCACGCTCCCAACCGTGGTTGACGAAGTCGCCGATAAACATCGCAAAGTCTGGATTGAGAGTTTCGGTGATGAACGTCTGTTCGTTTTGCCAGTTCTTGCACGAGTTCTCATGGATATCCGAGATCATAAATATGCGGAAGGCAGTATTCTTCTGGGGCGCGGTTTTGCAACTGCTGATTGTTTTATCTTCGCGTTTGCCATCGCCTACCGAATAGTAATAGCGTGTGAAAGGCTGTAAGCCTGTGAGTTCCACTATGTGTACGTATCCTTCGCCTTCAATATACCACCCGTTGCGCGAAGCCAAGGTTTTATCCAACTTGTCAGGCGATGTGCCATAGCGCACTTGCCCCATAGAGACGGTGTCGGTAGTCTGCCAGAGAATACGCACACTGCTGGTGGTAGGCGACATGCTATACGGTACTTTGTATAGGGTATATGGCAGTTGCGAAGGGTCGGCGTTCTTGTCCGATACGCCCCAACGGGGGTCTCCGAGATTGCTTCCGTCGGTGGCGGTACCTACAGCGGGCGAGTTTTTCGCCAACTGGAAATTGCCATGCTCCGCGTCTACAAAGTATGGGTTCTGGCTGCTTACAGCAGTCTTGGCAGCATCGCCGTACACCGACACATTATATGAGATGGTGTGACTAATCTCACTTTTGTTGCCATATACGGCAAAGGACTTGGTGTCGTCCACCGGCTCGGAATAAGCCGCAATACAATTCGTTACGTGTACATCATTCACGTTGTAGAAATACGCCCCACGACGGTCAATACAATTGTAGAACGTACAATGGTCAATGTTCACGCGTGTGCCGTCGGTAGAACTCTCGCCGTAGTTCATATAAATAAAGTATTTTTGATCTGCCGATTGGCGTATGTCCACCAGTGTGGAGCGCGTCAGTCCGAAATACTTGAGCATATTCGGTGCTTCGGCAGCAAATACACGGGCGTTCATATCGCGGAACGTGCATCCGTCTATCTTGACAGAATCGAGATTCGCTCCTGTGTAGACGCGTATGGTTCGTGAGGTGAAACCCGTAAACGAGCAGTTGAATATGTGTTGCGAACCCGTCTTGGTATAGCGTATAGCCTCTGCCGAGGTCTTTCCGCCATCGAAAGTCAGACCGTCGAATGTAGCATCGGTCTCTACCGTAAATCGCGATGACATCTTCAGCACGGGTGTGGCATCCGCAGCCGCCTTTAATGTAAGTTTATTGTTGATGGTAATACTGCCGGTTTCGGTGTACTCACCATCAGCCAGTACTATCACATCGCCTGCTGCGGCTTTTGCCACTGCGGATTTGATAGTTCCATTACCCGGTGCTACCGTTATAGTGGCGGCATTGAGCCACATAGTGCAACCCAACGCCATTGCCAAGAAGGATAGTTTGATTGTTTTCATTGTTGTAAACATTATGTAAGGTATAAGGAATCACCCACTAATCACCTACTCTTGATAAGGCGAGGTATATGGATGATGAATAAATGATGAGGGATTATCTCTCCCCGATAATTATCGTTCCAACTCTTCGCGCGAGTATTTTCGACCGAGTATGTCATAAAAATCCTGTCCCTTGGCAATCAGCAACTGCCCTTTGTACAAGGTTTTGAATACATCGTTCTGCGTTTCGGCAGGCAGCGTGTGGACATCCAAATAGGTATTGTCCGCTTCGCGCTTGATAACTATCTCGTCGTAAAGTTGGCGGGTTTTGAAGACCGAAGTCTTGTAGGTGGAAACCACCATAGAGTCGGCATTGACGGTTATCTCGGTATAGGCAGGTGCACCCGGTTGCCCGAACTTGCCGGTAAAGAGGTCGTAATAGTTTGCTACCTTGGTTTTGTCGTAGTTGGTTTCCATCTCCTCTTTGCTGTACGGGTAGTAGCGTTTGCGTCCACAGGTAGCCCCTACAAAATACATGGTGCCGTTATCGGTGCGGAAAACGCCGCCCTCTTTGCCGGTCATATTGGTTGAAGCGTCCTGCTCTACAGTTCTTACGCCACTGATGTCCGCCAAGAGCGGTGTTTTGTCCTCGGGATTGACGGGACCAATGACCTCGTATGTGTGGTCGTGTCCTTGCAGCACCATGTCCACATGCAACTCCCTGAATACAGGCATCAGTATGGCGCGGAAGAGTTGCGACTCCTCGTCAATCTGGTGTCCGCTACCGCAGAACAGGTTCTTGTGTACCAATGCCACACGCCATTTGGTGTTCGGGTGTTTGGCCACCTCACGGCGCATCCATTGTGCTACATCGTTTTGCAAATAAACCGACTGACCGGACAAGATGTTATAACTTCCTTTCCAATAGTCTTGATGGCTATAAACAAGGAATAGTACATCGCCATACACAAATGAATACGTAGTACCGTCAAATTGCGGTTTTATCTTCGCATTGCTTTTGAAGTCGTTATTGGTGTTGAAATGGTAGGTGTAGTTCAGGTTTGGCGAGTCATCGTGGTTGCCGTCGGTAGGTACGCATGGCATCATCTCAAGCATTGGGCGCATAGAACGCTCGAACCAACGCTCCCATTCCCATTCGGAGTTGTCTGCCGTACCCGTCTCTACGAAATCGCCGGGGAAGAGCAGGAAACGTGCGTCGGAGGAGTATTTGGCGGCTGTCAGAGCACATTGCTCCGCCTTGCTGACATACTCCTCGTCCTGCAGGTGGGAGTCGGTCATATAGAGGAACGAGAACGATTCTTTCTCCGCAGGGGCGGTGGTGAAGGTGCGTATGTCGCTCCACGCATTGTCGGTGCCGACACGATAACTATAGGTGGGGTTCGGTTTCAGTCCGGTGGCCAATGCCTTGTGGCTTACATAGCGATAGGCAGTCTTGGTGGGCATACCCGTCGCCTTGATGATACCGCTCAGGCTCACCGCATAGCGCAGCGGCTTGGTGGTGGTAGGTGTGGCAGCAAACTCCAAGGCGTTCTTGAAGTCGGTGTCTGTGGCATCGGCTTTGGCTACCAACTGCACTTTGCCATCGTTCTGCCCCTCGTTGGTAAACCATGCAAACGCCATTTGCGTAGTCGGATCGCCATTGATATTGGCTACCACGCAATATGGATATTCTTTGCCCACAAGGGTGGGGATAGCGTCGCGCATGGCTTGCAGGTTTTCC
>USNU01000072.1 GCA_900556095.1 uncultured Bacteroidales bacterium
AAACACCTGCCTGCCGACCATATCCTGGAGGGAAACAAACACGATAACTTCTGGGAAATGGGCGATACCGGACCTTGCGGACCCTGCTCCGAGATTCACGTGGACAGTCGTTCCGAAGAGGAGAAAGCCGCAGTGCCGGGACGCGAGTTGGTGAATAAGGACCACCCGCAAGTGATTGAGATTTGGAACCTCGTGTTCATGCAATACAACCGCAAGGCAGACGGTTCGTTAGAGGGACTGCCCAACAAAGTGATTGACACCGGTATGGGCTTTGAGCGTCTGGTACGTACCATGCAAGGCAAGCAATCGAACTACGACACTGATGTCTTCCAACCAATGCTCCACAAGATAGGCGAGATATGCGGTTGCGAGTATGGCAAAGACGAAAAGACCGACATCGCTATGCGTGTGATAGCCGACCATATACGTACTATCGCGTTTGCTATCACCGACGGACAGTTGCCCTCCAACGAGAAAGCCGGCTATGTCATCCGTCGTATCCTCCGCCGTGCGGTGCGCTATGGCTATACGTTCCTCGGTCAGCGCGAGGCGTTTATGTTCCGCTTGGTTCCGCAACTGATTGAAGATATGGGCGATGCCTATCCCGAACTCAAGAAACAAGAGCAACAGATTATCCCCGTCATCAAGAGCGAAGAGGAGGCTTTCTTGCGCACCCTCGACAAGGGTATCACCCTGCTCGACAAACTGATGCGCGAGGCAAAGGGCAAAGAGATTTCGGGAGTGGATGTCTTCACGCTCAAAGATACGTATGGTTTTCCGCTCGACCTTACCGAGTTGATTCTTCGCGAGAACGGATTTACCACCAACGAGGAGGAATACAATCGCGCATTGGAACACCAGAAAGAGATGGGACGCTCTGCCAACAAACAGGACTTGGGCGATTGGGTGGTGCTGCGCGAAGGCGATACCGAGTTTGTGGGGTACGACACGTTGGAGGTTGAGACGCAGGTGCTTCGCTACCGCAAAGTGAGTCAGAAAGGCAAAGAGTTCTATCAGGTTGTGTTGTCGAAGACGCCTTTCTATGCCGAGATGGGTGGTGAAATTGGCGACACGGGGTCTGTGGGTACGGCGCGTATCATTGATACCAAGCGTGAAAACAACCTCGCTGTGCATATCTGCACCGAATTGCCCGATGCGATTGAGCAACCGTTGCTTGCCAAGGTGGATGCCGACCGTCGTCAGGCTATTGCTTGCAACCATACTTGCACCCATATCCTCCATTACGCTCTGCGTACCGTCCTCGGACAGCATGTGGAGCAGAAAGGTAGTCTTGTTACGCCCGACTCGCTTCGTTTCGACTTCTCTCATTATCAGAAAGTTACCCCCGAAGAACTGCGTCGTATAGAGCAGACCGCCAACCAACTTATCCGTCAGGATTTTGCCCTCGAAGAGAGTCGTCATACCCCTATTGCAAAAGCCAAAGAGATGGGGGCGATGGCGTTGTTCGGCGAGAAATACGGCGACGACGTGCGTGTTATCAAATACGGTCCGTCTATCGAGTTGTGCGGTGGTTGCCATGTGTCGTCCACTGGGCGTATCGGTTCGGTGCGTATCGTGATGGAGACCAGTATTGCAGCGGGTATCCGTCGTATCGAGGCAGTTACTGCCGCCCAAGCAGACAACCTCTATTATGCGCAACAGGATATGCTCACAGGATTGCGTGCGCTATTCAATAATGCCCCCGACCTCGCCGGTGCAGTACAGAAAGCAGTTGCTGAAAATCAGTCGCTTAAGAAAGAAATAGAGAACTTTATGGCTGAAAAATTGGAGCAGTTCCGCGACCGCCTGATTGACCGTGCAGAGGACTATAACGGTATCAAATTGGTGCGCGTACAAGGTAATGTGCAACCCGATATGATTCGTGGCGTATTGCCTCTGTTGCGCGGACGTTTCACCGATGTGCAGTTTGCCGTAGTGGGGGCTACCGAATGGGAAGGCAAGCCGATGATTTCCGTTTTCTTGTCGCAACCGTTGGTGGATGCAGGTAAGAATGCCGGTCAGATGATTAAATCGGCAGCCAAACATATCCAAGGTGGCGGCGGCGGACAAGCGTGGATGGCTACTGCCGGTGGACGTAACGCCGCAGGACTCCAACCCGCTATGGAAGAACTCCTTGCCGCATTGCTCTAAGGTAATAACTCATAATTCTTCATTCATAATTATTTGAAGACTCTTACAAGGCGTTTGCCTGCGAAATATCGTTCTGCAGTCCGTTTCGTATGCGTTGGTGCATTCGGAACGGCATTGCAGTATGGTATCTACTATCTGTTCCTGTCGCTCTTTGAGCGTTTCTATCCCGATATGAGCGTCAAGGTAACGCTCGCTTTTACGTTGGGATTTGGTATTGAGATGATTAGCAACTATCTGCTGACCAGTTTCTATACCTTCCGTACACGCCCGAACATCAAGAATGCAGGTGGTTTCCTGTTTGGACGATTGGTCAACTATTTTATTCAAATCGGTTTCTTGCATCTCCTTATATATATAGGTCTCTCCGAAGAATGGTCGGGTATCGTCGCCATCGTGTTGGCGGGTATCATCAACTATTTTGTATTGGTACCGTTCTATAGCAAAAAGAAATCTGAAAAGAAGGGCTGAAGATGAAAATTTACAAAGCAAACATTCTCTATACTCCTACACCTCAAGCATTCACGGTGCTACCGGGCGGGTATGTCGCGGTGGACGAACAGGGCTATGTAGCCTATGCGGGTGAGGAGATACCCGAACAATATGCCGATGTGCCGGTTACCGATTTCGGCGACTCGCTTCTCGTTCCCGCGATGAACGATATGCACGTCCATGCGCCACAATTCCGCAATATGGGCTTGGCGATGGACTTGGAATTGCTGCCTTGGCTCAACACTTACACTTTTCCCGAAGAGGCGCGTTTTTCTGATACCGCTTATGCGCAGGAGGTGTATCGCGATTTTGTGCGGAGGCTGATTCGGTGTGGCACAATGCGCTCTGTCGTTTTTGCTACCGTTCACGGTGAGTCTTCCTGTATCCTTGCCGACTATCTCCATAAGGCAGGTTTGGGCGCATTGGTAGGGGTGGTAGGTATGGACCGTAACTGCCCTGATACCCTGCGTAATACGCCCGAAGAGGCTGTGCGTGATACCGAGGCCATAGTTGCTCATACGGCTACTATGCCGCGCGTGGGGGCTATTGTTACTCCGCGTTTTGTACCCAGTTGTACGGCCGAAATGATGACCGCATTGGGTACATTGGCGCGTGAGAAACATCTGCCGGTGCAGTCGCACCTCAGCGAAAATCGCTCGGAGATTGCGTGGGTGGGCGAGTTGGAACCTCAATCCACTTGCTATGGCGATGCCTACCGTCGCTATGGTATGTTTGGCGATACGCTCACGCTGATGGCGCATTGTGTATATACCGATGGCGAGGAATTGGAGATGATGGCTCGCAATCGGGTCTATGCCGTCCATTGTCCTACTTCTAACTGCAACCTTGCGTCGGGGATTGCCCCTGTGCGTAAGTTGCTGAATCACAATGTCCCCGTGGTGTTGGGTTCGGATATTTCCGGTGGGCATACACTCTCGATGTTCGAGGTGGTGCGCTATGTTGTACAGATGTCGAAAATGCAATTTGCCGCTTCTAATGGCAATCTGGCACCATTGACTTTGAGTGAGGCATTTTATCTTGCAACCAAGTCGGCGGGTGAGTTTTTTGCCGCGTCGGGCATGGACAGGGTCGGTTCTTTTGAGAAAGGTTATGCCTTCGATGCTTTGGTGATTCAGCCAAAACACGCTGCCCCTGCTGCTGCGTTGGAGCAGTTTATCTATACCGGCGACGACCGACAAATCACCCATCGTTTCTGTCAGGGGGCGGAGGTTCAGGTATCCGACAGATAATTCACTTTTGATAATTTATAAGTCTATATAGTATGCAACACATCATTGCTCCCCAAGGCAAACGCCTTGTATGGTATCTCTCTATGGAGGAGTACCTTGCCCAACATATATCCGATAAACCCGCCTATGAAGGAGAGAAAGCGGGGATATTCTTTACTTGGGTCGTGCAGCCGACAGTTATTTTCGGTCGGCATCAGGTCATGGAAGACGAGGTGAATATGGATTATTGTCGTGCTAACGGGGTGCAGATGTATCGGCGCAAAAGTGGCGGCGGGTGTGTTTATTCTGATGCAGGCAATTTGATGCTCAGTTATATCACGCCCGACACGCACAGCGAGCAGGTTTTCCAACAGTATTTGGACCGAGTGGCGGCGGCTTTGCAGCAGTTAGGTTTCGCCGCTGCCAAATCGGAACATAATGATGTGCTTATCGGCGACCGCAAAGTCTCCGGCAATGCGTGTTATGCCTTGCCTACCGGCACTATTGTCCATGGCACGATGCTTTTCAACGTTGATTTTGCAGCCCTCCAACAGGCTATCACTCCCTCCCGCGAGAAACTCTCGAAGCACGGTGTACAATCCGTGCGTCAGCGCGTTGCCAACCTAAAAGATATTCAGGACATTATAGACAAGAATGACATAAAAGCCAAAACGGCGATGGCGGATATTCATGCACTTTCCGACTATTTTATCGCCTCGTTCTGCGCCTCCTCCCGACATTTGACCCCTGAGGAAATCACCGCTATCGATGCCCTCGAGCAAACCTACCTGGACCCCGCTTTCATCGCGGGCAAGTAAATAAGGTCTATATACTTCAGACAACCCCATTGTGTGTTATTCACGCAATGGGGTGTCTTTATTTTCTCTCGCAATAGGCATAGAAGATTCTTAAAGAAACTATGTTTTATAACATATAAATTCTTCGGTATATTATCTTTCTTTTTGCGACTTTATTTATAGAAACCCATGCAAACATATTATACTAATGATACGCAAAAACAAACTCTTTCCGGCTGTTGTCTTGTGTGTGCTGTTGTCGCTGCAGACAATGGCGCAAGACAAAGTGGTAAGTCTTAACCTCAGTCGTGTATCTCTGCGGGAGGTAATGACTGCCGTTGAGACGCAAACCGATTACCGTTTTTCCTACCGCACAGCGGCGCTGGACAACGACTCTGCCAACATCACCATTCAGCGTACCCTCTCGGTGCGCGATTTGCTTCGTGAGGTGTTGCCTCCACGCGGACTCGAATATGAGATGGCAGGGCAGACCAATATTGTGGTACGTAAGCAGGAGAAAACATCAGCAACAGCCACGTCCTCGGTGTTGAGTGGTACGGTATATGACAAATTGGGCGAGCCGATTATCGGTGCGAACATCATCATCGCCGGCACATCCACGGGGACGATCACCGATTTCGACGGTCGTTTCTCTATCGAAGCCGCTACGGGACAACGCCTGCAGGTGTCGTATATAGGCTATCGGTCGCAGGAGATAGCCGCGGCGCAGAATATGCGTGTAGTGCTCAGCGAAGATACTGAGCAACTCGAAGAAGTAGTTGTGGTGGGCTATGGTACACAGAAAAAAGTGAACCTTACGGGGGCGGTCAGCGTGGTGGATGCCAAGGATATATCCAACCGTTCCGTCGCCAATGCTGCACAGGCGTTGCAGGGAACCGACCCGGGACTGAACATCGTTGCTAACAGTGGTTCGCCTGATGCGGGTATGCAAATCAATATCCGCGGTGTGAGTTCGCTCACCAGCGGTGCTTCACCCCTCGTACTGATTGATGGGGTGGAGGGCAGCCTCAGCCGCTTGAATGCCAACGATATAGAGAGTGTTTCTATCTTGAAAGATGCCAGTGCGTCGGCTATCTATGGTGCAAAAGCCTCAGCGGGCGTGGTGCTCGTTACCACCAAGAGTGGGGCGGAGGGGAAGACGAAAATATCCTACTCGTACCGTGCAGGTTGGAGCCAGAACACCACCTCTACCGATTATATCACTACGGGCTACTGGTCGGCAAAAATCAACGATATGTTTATGACGCCCAAGGACGGGCGCAACTATACGGGCTACACCGAAGCCGACTATGCCGAACTCGAAGCGCGTCTCAATGACAAGACTGAGAACCCTGCACGTCCGTGGGTGGTGGAGCAGGCGGACGGCACCTATAAATATTACGCCAACTTCGACTGGTACAACTGGACGTATCGCAAAAACCGTATGCAGCAGGAGCACAACCTGAGTATCAGCGGCGGAAACGACAAGATAAAGTACTATGTATCAGGTCGCTATTTTGACCAAGACGGTATTTTTCAGCAGGTGAACGACTACTACAAGAACTATTCCATTCGTGCCAAACTCACTGCGCAAATCAAGCCGTGGGTACGATTTACTACCAACACCAATTTCTTTGCCTCGCGCCGTTTCTTTCCAGGTATGTCGTCTATGGCGAATATGCTGCGTCTGACCTATGCGCACGCTTTGGCATGTGTCCCCGCCACTACGCCGGAAGGCTACCCTGTCTATTACAACACCAATGCCAATCGTACCTCTACGGTGATGGACGGCGTGAGTGCTATCTTTATCAACAACAAGCACCGCAACACCAATCTCGACCGCGAGATTGTTACCCGCAACCGTTTCGATTTTGATATTATCCCCGACCTGACACTTACTGCCGAGTATGCCTATTCATTCCGCTATCGCGAGTATCGAAACCGTTCGGCGAATGTGCCGTATTCGCAGAAAGCGGGCGAGGTACTGTGGCTCACTACCGAGAAAGCGCAGGACTACTATCAGGAGCAGTACTACCGTGTACAGAACCACAACCTGAATATCTACGCCACCTACAGTCATACCTTTGCAGGCTCACACTCGCTCAAACTGACGGGTGGCGGGCAGTTCGAGACCTATGAGCAGCGCAGCAGCAAGGCACGTCAGTTGGATTTGTCCGACACCGAACTCGATGCGTTCAATCTCGCTACGGGGGAAGTTACCGTCCTCGACGGCAGCATTGCCGAATATGCCACGCTTGGCTTCTTCCTGCGTGCCAACTACGACTATGCGGGGCGTTATCTTGTGGAACTCTCCGCACGCGGCGACGGTTCGTCTCGTTTTGCACCAAAACACCGCTGGGTGTTTGTGCCATCTGCC
>USNU01000073.1 GCA_900556095.1 uncultured Bacteroidales bacterium
GTGTAGGGAGGGCGTACGAGCGATATGACCAATCGCAGTTGGAATGGAAAAACGGGCATCGTATCCCCATACACTACGGAGACATCACGGGTGAACCGTGGTTTAAGCCGTATATGGGTTTCAACAGCAAACAGCGTACGATGAACTCAAAGGGAAAGATAGTACCCGTGCAAGAAGAAGGATGGAATGCCTCCCTGCAACCGACGCACATAGTGATTATGCTCACAGCGGGACGCTATGAGGCGTTTGTAGGGCATGCGGGCAATGTGATGTGGGTGGATAATGTAGGACTTGTTTACGATAAGTAATGGCAGAGTATTGGTATTCATTATCTGTATTGGATTATTGTCTCTTAGGGTCACTGGGGCTGGTCTTTGTGTTTCAAGTATACTTCTATGCCCGCTATATGGCGGCACCTGCACGCAAGATTCGCCACGACCAAAAGGCTCAACCACAGGGTATCCACAGGGTATCCACAGGAAACACACCGCGTGGGGTATCAGTGATTGTATGCGCCCGCAACGAGGGGTATAACCTTGAGGCATATCTGCAGGCGTTGCTTACGCAGGACTATCCGCTCTATGAAGTGATTGTGGTGAACGACGGGTCGGAGGACAACACCTCGGCGGTGATAGACTCTTATATATCGCGCGATGCACGTATACGTACGACGTTCGTACCGCGTGAGGCACAGGTAGGCAGTTCCAAAAAATTGGCTCTGACGCTTGGCGCGAAGGCTGCCAAATACGATTACCTACTCCTGACGGATGCAGACTGCCGACCGGAGAGTGTGCATTGGATCAGCGAGATGATGCACGGTTTTGACAAACAGGGGACGGAAGTGGTACTTGGGTACGGTGCATACTTTAAGGACAATGGAGAAATCAACCGTTTAGTGCGTTTCGACACGCTGTTTAACGGGTTGCACTATTTAGGTGCAGCACTATGCAAGCACCCTTATATGGGGGTAGGTCGCAACCTCGCTTATAAAAAATCGCTGTTCTTTGAGAGCGGCGGTTTCTCGCACTTGATGAGGGAGCGTGCAGGCGATGACGACCTGTTTATCAACCGCGTGGCAACGGGAAAGAACACGGCGGTAGTGGTATCAAAAGACAGTCTGACATGGTCGGTATCGAAGCATACATTACGCGAATGGCTGCTACAGAAACGGAGACATTTGAGCGTATCGCCCAAGTATCGTTTGGCAACAAAGTTCCGTCTTGGCGTAGAGCCGATGACGCGCGGATTATTCTATGCGCTGCTAATCGCAATAGGTGTATGCGGTTCGCCTGTAACATGGATAGCAGGGGCGACGCTGTTTGCGGCACGGTTGCTGATGCAGATACTGATAATAGATATATCCGCATGGCGGATGGGATTGTCTATGTTCGGATTGAGCATAGTATGGTACGATATTTGTCTGCCATTGGTAACACTATATATGCTTATTACACAGCCGTTCCGCCCAAAACAACGATGGTAGGACTCCATTGAATATCGTGTATTTTAGAAACATATAATTTGCCATTAATTAACCATTAATGCAACATAGAAACAACAACGCATAGCCAATAGCGTAAAAAAAGTAAGATTATGGAAGAAAAGAAACTGAACATTAACCTGACACCCGAAGTAGCAGAAGGCACGTATGCCAACCTGACTATCATCGCTCACTCGCCCAGCGAGTTTGTTTTCGACTTTGTGCGTATGATGCCGGGCATGGAGCAAGCAAGTGTGAAATCACGTGTGATTATGACGCCCGACCAAGCCAAGAAACTGCTTTTTGCCTTACAAAACAATATCGCCCAATACGAAAAGCAATTCGGCAAGATACAGAACCCCGGCGGACCAGTCCCAGGCAGCACTCTACCGATGTCTTTTGGCGGCGGCGAGGCGTAAATCCGCACATTGCCGTTTGAGAAATTCTCCGTTAATTGCCGTTAATAAATCGTTAATTCCTTCGTATGGTGTTTTTTGCTCCATGCAGACCATTAAAGGGTTGCCGTTAATTGACCGTTAATTTCTCAGAGGGCAACAATTTACACATTTTCTAATTTACAATTTTAATCATTCGTACTATGAAAACTTTCCCTGCTTCCCAACTGATTATCAATGATGACGGTAGTGTATTCCACTTGCACCTGAAACCGGAGTTTTTAGCCGACAAGATCATTCTTGTAGGCGACCAGAACCGTGTAAATATGGTGGCTTCGTTCTTCGACGAAGGCAGTATCGAATGTAATGTGCAAAGCCGTGAGTTTCATACGATTACAGGTCGATTCCACGGCAAACGCATATCTTGTATCTCTACCGGCATAGGCACCGACAACTGCGACATCGTGATGAACGAGATTGATGCGCTGGCAAATATCGACTTTGCCACCCGCACAGAGAAAGCCGAAAAACGCAGTCTGGAGATTGTGCGTGTCGGCACTTGTGGCGGTATGCAGGAGGATATTCCAATCGGCACCTTCCTCGTGAGCCAAAAATCGATAGGCTTTGATGGCGTACTCGCTTTCTATGAGGACCGTGATAAGATTTCCGACCTTGGTTTTGAAAAAGCACTCGTTGATTTTATCCACTACCCTGCCAAGGCGGCTGTGCCGTATATTGTCAAAGCCAATGAAGAATTGGTGGATCGTATTGCCAAAGACGATATGATGCGCGGTTGCACTATTGCCGCCAACGGTTTTTATGGTCCGCAAGGACGTGTGTTGCGCGTGAACATCGCTGTGCCCGACATCAACGAGAAAATTACCGACTTCCGCTATGAGGGACAGCGTATCACCAACTACGAGATGGAAGGCTCATGTATCGCCGGACTGGCACTGCATATGGGGCATAAAGCAATGACCGTATGCTGCGTCATCGCACAACGCAAAGTCGAGGCTGCCAACACCGACTACAAACCGCGCGTCAAAGAGTTGGTACACACCGTGTTGGAGCGTCTCTAATAATTATTCGCCTATAACAATCCTTTCGTTTTTTGGGGATTGTTACAGGTTGATAAGGTCTCCGATGATAGCATTTCAGTCTGTCGGACATTGTGTTTTGTCATCTATCGGGGCGAGTTTTAACCTTGGATTTAATCTAATTCCATATTACATAAATTTATATATTTATGCGTAATCTATTTGTTTCAATTACCCTTGGCGCCACGGCACTATTGTGTGCATCGTGCCAAAAGAATCAACCCAAAGAATTTAACTACAACGTGGACAAGTTTTACGATTTGGAAATTCTGCGTTACCAAGTGCCCGGTTTTGAGGAACTGACCTTGCAGCAGAAGACCCTTGCGTACTACCTCTCTGAGGCAGCGTTGCAAGGGCGCGACATCCTCTACGACCAGAACGGCCGATACAACCTGCGTATCCGTCGTACGCTGGAGTCTCTCTACACCAATTATGCGGGTTCGCGCGACAGCGAGGAGTTTCTCAAATTGGAGAAATACCTCAAGCGAGTATGGTTCTCCAATGGTATTCACCACCACTACTCGGAGGACAAGTTCCTGCCCGAATTCACTCAAGAGTGGTTCTGCAATGCTTGCAAAGAGGCCAATGTGGCAGTGCCCGAAGAGATTCTGCCGGTGATGTTCGACCCCGCAGTGATGCCCAAACGTACGAACCAAGCCGCAGGTCAGGATTTGGTGGTTACCTCTGCCGGCAACTACTATGAGGGTGTAACCCAAGCGGAGGCGGAAGCATACTATGCTGCCCACAAAGATGACTCGCCCGAACCGATGTGGGTGGGTCTCAACTCCAAACTGACCAAAGAGAATGGAGAGGTAGTTGAGAAGACCTACAAAGTGGGCGGAATGTATGGTGAGGCACTTGCGAAGGTGGTCTATTGGCTCCGAGAAAGCCCTGCCGTATGCCGAAAACGATGAGCAACGGAAGGCTATAGAGAAGATGATTGAGTTCAACCGCACCGGCGACTTGCGCACGTTCAACGAGTATTGTATCGCATGGGTGAAAGACTTGGAAAGCCGTGTGGACTATGTGAACGGTTTTACGGAGGTTTATACCGATCCGCTCGGTATCACGGGTGCATGGGAGGCTATGGTGAACTTCAAAGATATGGAGGCAACCAAACGTACGTCGATTATCTCCGCCAATGCACAATGGTTTGAAGACCACTCCACGACGGACCCCAAATACAAGAAAGAGGAAGTGAAGGGTGTGAGTGCGAAGGTTATCACCGCCGTTATCCTTGGTGGCGACTGCTATCCGGCTACTCCTATCGGCATCAACCTGCCCAACGCCAACTGGATTCGCAAAGAGTATGGTTCCAAGTCGGTTACTATCGACAACCTGATGCACGCTTACAACGAGGCGGCCAAGGGCAATGGTTTCAACGAAGAATTTATGATTGACGACCAGATACGTGAGCAATACAACCTCTACGGTGCTACTTGCGGAGACCTCCATACCGACCTTCACGAGTGTGTGGGACATGGTTCGGGCAAACTGCTTCCGGGCGTAAGCAAAGATGCACTGAAGGAGCATGCTTCGACTATCGAGGAATCGCGTGCTGACCTCTTCGGACTCTATTTTATGGCAGACCCCAAGATGGTAGAACTCGGACTGCTGCCTAACAACGAGGCATACAAAGCATTCTATTACCAACAGATGATGAACGGTCTGATGACCCAACTCGTGCGTATCGAGCCGGGCAAAGACGTGGAGGAAGCACACATGCGTAACCGCCAACTCATCGCTCAATGGGTATATCAACACGCTGCAAACAAAGAGGTGGAGATAGTAGAGCGCGATGGCAAGCACTACCTGCAAATCAATGATTATGAAGGACTTCGCGGGCTCTACGGTCAATTGTTGGCAGAGATTCAGCGTATCACTTCGGAGGGCGACTATGCCGCAGCCAAAGAGATAGTGGAGACCTACGCTGTGAAAGTGGATCAGCCGTTGCACCAAGAGATTTTGGATCGTTATGCCCACCTGAATCTTGCGCCATACAAGGGCTTTGTCAATCCTGTTTACACACCGGTGTATGACGCCGAAGGTAACATCACCGACGTAAAGATAGACTACACCGAGGGTTACGTGGAGCAACATCTCCGTTACTCGCGCGACTACTCGTGGCTGCCGGACGTTAATTAATTATGAATTAAGAATTATGGGGGCAGTGCTAATTTCGAATTATGAGGGGTGTTGCCTATCTATTTCTTGATTCTTAGTTCTTGGTTGTTGATTGGATATTGATTTACCCATATCGAAGTCCATTGCGAATCGATTGTTGATTTTGCAAGCCTTGAGCGGGGACGGACTTTTGTCTGTCTCCGCAGCCAACACTCCGGACGATGTGCGACTGCTGCATAGTGTTCTTTGCGATATGCCCACCCTATCCAAGGGGCAGGAGGTGTGTGTCTATAATTGTGGCACCGCCATGCGTTTTCTGACGGCATATTGCGCACAAATGGAAGGTTGTGATATAGTTCTCACCGGCACGGAACGCATGAAGCAACGTCCTGTCGGTCAGTTGGTTACGGCATTGCGAGAGTTGGGCGCGGACATAGAATATATGGGTGAAGAAGGATTCCCGCCGTTGCATATACGCGGCAAGGTGTTGCCCCGCCGTGTGGTGCATATAGAGAATCCGCTATCCACTCAGTTTGTATCGGCATTGCTGCTTATCGGTGTGCCCGCCACCACGAATGTGTCTTCTTCTTATATATATATGACACAGCGGGTATGCGAAGAATACGCCCATTCGCACAGTTGCGAAATAGAATCCGATTGGTCTGCTGCTGCATTTTGGTATGAATATATTGCCTTACATGGGGGGACGTTGTCTTTGCGTGGGTTACAACGCAACTCCCTGCAAGGCGACCGTGCAGTGGCAGACCTTTTTGTTCGCTTCGGCGTGCTAACCTCCTATCAATCAGACGGTATCGTTATATCGAAAACCGCTGAAACTATATATCTCCCCCCTGATATTTCATTCGATTTCAGCCATTGCCCCGACCTCTATCCGGCGGTGGCTATCACTTGTGAGCGGTTGGGTGTGCGATTGGCAGCAACAGGCACCAAGTCGCTGACTATCAAGGAGTCGGACCGTCTGAAAGCCGTGGCGGAACACCATGTTTGTGCCGACCACCGTATCGCTATGGCGTTGTTGGCAGCCGATATGCCGTGCGATGACAGGGAGTGTATATCAAAGAGTTACCCCGATTTTTATTCGCAACTATGCAGATTGAAAGAATCATACCACGGCGAGGGATAAACGACGAAAATCGAGGCAAGAAACATGCGCTCTATCGCCTAATATCCTCATCTACAGCCGATTATGTATGGTTGCAAGACGATGATATTGTTGCGCCTGCTGCGACGGATGAGGAGGTGTTGGCAGCGATAGGCGATGCCGATATGCTCATTTTGCCTTTGCGTATGGAGTCGGAGAATGTACATCCCAGTGTATTGGAACGGTTGCAGATGGCGGAATATACTGCTATTCAGCAACTTACATTGGAATCGGCAGTGCGTGGGCATGCAGTGATGTGTAGCAGCGCGAATATGGTGGTGCGTCGTGAACGGTGGTTGGAATCATATAGGAACTTGCACCCTGAGATTGCGAGCGGGGACGATATGTTTTTACTGGAATCGTTCAAACGGCGCGGACTGAAAATCAAGGCTATTTCGCTTCACTCTTTCACTGCGAAAGTTCGTCCGGAGAAATCGTGGGGGGCATTTTTTCGTCAGCGTATGCGTTGGGCGGGGAAGGCACCTGCCTATACCGACCGCGATATTGTGGTGTGCGGCGGTTTGATTACGGTTGGAAATGTGTTGCAATTTCTATGTCCGGTTTTTGTTCTGGTGAAATTTCCTATTGATTACGGTTTCATTCGGCGTAGCGGGTCGAAGGTTTCGTTTGGGATTGCGTTGTTGCTGGCGTTGCTCTATCCGTATTATATGCTTGTGTGCCTTGTGGGAGGTATGATTAAGACCCGTTTAGCGAAGAG
>USNU01000074.1 GCA_900556095.1 uncultured Bacteroidales bacterium
ATTCCGTTCCCTGATATAGCAGAGCCTGTTCTGCTTTCCGTCCCACCTCCGTCCCCGCTCTTCGAAGATGAGAAAAAGGTGCTTTGAGAACACAAACAAACCGACACGGCAATATAGTCCGAAAGAAACTGATTTTGAAGCACTTAGGGATAAACAAATACTGCATATTCACTATAAAATAAACCAAATACTCGGAGAAAAATTGAATTTTATGACACCTCTTGATTGCTTTTTCAAATATTTTTCACTAACTTTGCACTTGCTTGTTGAATGCTACGCTGCATTTCTCACACCAATGTGTGCAAAAATGTTACGGACCTTACTTTTCAAATTATATCAATATTATGGAAGACGAAAGAAGAGAAAGAACATCCGGTATCAAACTATGGATTGGAATTGTAATCGGTCTGGTTATCGGTTACATAATTGGTATCAATGGGTATATCCGCGTAGAAAAAGATAATAAACCATCTGAAGAAACCACCGTAGCGCAAACAGCACCGATTCAGGAAAAGCCTATTCCTGAGAAACCGACAACTCTTGCTAAGAAAGAAAATACCACTGCGCGTTCTGCAACGAAAAGCAAAAGTAAAACTAAGACTGCTACCACGACACAGACACATACTTCCACAAAAAAGTCAGCACAATCTGAACAAAAATATACGCAAGCAGTTGCAAAAGCAAAGGAACTTTCTGTGCCCTACAGCGAACCACAGAAAGAAGAACCACAAGTGGGAACGGATGCCAATGCGGTTGTAATGACCTCTTATTCTCATGATTGGGTGCAACCTAATGCACAAATATCCGTAAAGAACAATACGGATAAGGAAATCACCTCAATCACGGGGCGTATGATTTATTATGATATGTCGGGCAATATGCTTGATTATCAAGATTTCACCAAACGCATAGATATTGATGCGGGTATGACCAAACGCTTTGAACTTCGCGGGTATAACTATGAAGAAAGTTACGCATACTATAAAAGCAAAACTATCATTGGTGAAAGTTACAAGAAATACAAAGTAGAATTCCAACTCAAATCATATACCTACAAATGACAATCTCTATTCCTCTTTTGCGCATAGTGGTAGAACCTGCGTTCTGGATGATCCTGATGATTGTCCCCGCAGTATATCTCTGCTATTGGGTGTGGTTTGGTATCACGTGCAAGATGGCCAAGAAACGGCATCGCGACCCGTTAGGATGGGTGTTACTCTCTTTTTGCATTAGCCCGATATGGGTATGGATTCTCCTGCTGATAGTCGGAGACAAAAAAGAATAAACAATATGAATACCTGTTACACTCATAACATAGCCACAATAGAGAAAGCAGCATTATGCCTTTAGAACTGAGATATGCATTACGGAAAGACACTAACGAATTGGTGTTTGTAGATGATGTGCCCAGTGGATTACAATGTGAATGTCTCTGTCCTCATTGTCAAAAAGTGTTAGTCGCTAAAAAAGGAAACAAGAGAGAACATCATTTTGCACACTATAACAATGCGGATTGTACTGGTGCTCGAATGACGGCATTACATCTAATGGCACAAAACATTCTGCAAACTACAAAACAAGTGATGCTCCCTGCTTACAATACAGAATCTATACAAAGAGAAGCACGTTCTATCACTTTTGACGAAGTTACATTAGAATACAGCATTACAGACCACGGAATTAGACGGAAACCTGATTGTGTTGGTCGAATAATTAAAAACGGACAAAAATACACATTATGGATTGAGATTCTCGTCACACACAAAGTGGACGAGGAAAAAGAAAAAGACATCAAAGCATTACGGCAACATTGCATTGAGATTGATTTGTCCGATATGCTCAATACCGACTATGATGAACAAAGTGTGAAAGAACGTCTCCTTACAAAAACAGACAATCGTCATTGGATAGCATATCCTGAGTTAGACGAAAAAAACAACAGACTTCGATTACAGGCGTTAGAAGAAGAAAAAGCAAGACGATTACAAGAAGCACAAGAGCGACAAGAAAAAACACAAAGAATCCAAGAAGAAAAAGCACGATGTGAACAAATAACCAAAGCATGGCTACAAATGCCAACTGAAGAATTAACCCAACAAATCATTCAATCCATATCTGTGCACCCCTACAAGTCTGATGAAGTTTCCGCTTATGCTTTCTTATTTTCTAATTGTAATTGGGTAACTTTTATTGATGCTCTTCCTAAAAACGAATATGGATTACGTGTATTCTACACGTTGTCAAACTACTATTGGAAGGACATCTGTTTCGACTACCGAGTTTACAGAAAAGCAATAGACAAACTATGGTTCAAAAAAGATAATTTAACTATAGAAGAGACTATTGAATTGGAATATCTCGTTTCACTATATATGTTGAAACAATTGGGGCAGACATACGGTGGTGCTGTGCCCAAAACATACAAGACTCTAAAACGTACTTTTACAAAGAGTGCAAATTTTAGAAAACAAGTTTTTATAGTTCTATCTTTTAGGTATTATCACCCATTTGGTTGTGGAATTAACTCCTTTGATAAACTGGCAGAATACATAATAAACTCCTATCCTGCACTCATCCCTCTTTTATTACAAGTCATTGATTATATGCAACAATGCCATCCACAAAGTTTGTCTTTAATCAATGGAAACAACCTTATAGATAGATTTCGAGATATTGATTGCAGCAACATTGTCAGTCCTGAATATGTAGAAAGTATCCTACAAGTATGTTTTCCTAAAATCTTTCATCGACAATTAAACGTGCCACAAGAATTACCGACATTGCAATCCAATGCCAAACAGACCGATGACATATTCACAGAAGAATTTGAAAGAGATTGGAAAGTGCTAAAAGAGTGGTATAATACACACTCCAACAACTAATCGAATATGCGTTTGGCGATGTATGTGGCCAGGGCGACTTGCCAATTGGATTGCCATTGGACATAGTCTTTCTGAGTGGGACTGCTGATGATGCTGTCCACTTTGATAATCATAGGTGTTTCTTCCACCTTGGTTTTGCCCGTATAGTAGTTTTCCCGCGAGGATGTCCACGTTGTATACAACAAACCGCTCATCGGTTCATCTCTGACAATCAACACCAGACTGTCAATGGTTATATCGTCCACCCCCATCGTACTCATTGTTTGTATCATAAGCGGGAGATTTTCTCGTTCCCCATTAAGAACGATCTGTTGAGCATCTTCCGGTTTGAGTTTTGAAGAACAAGATGCCAACACAAAAAAGACAGACAAAAAGAAGATATGCTTTTTCATGGTAATATAAATTTAATAAATTACAGCACAAAGGTATATATTTTCTACGATGTATGCAAATAAACATTTGTATATGTGCAAGAATTGTCGTAACTTTGTACGCAGGAAAAGATATTTATAGAATCAGGATAACAGAACCAAAGACTGATATGGACAGGGAATTGAAATGCCCGCATTGCGGGAGTGTGTTTACAGTGGACGAGGCGGATTATGCCGCAATTTTGAACCAAGTGCGCAACGAAGAGTTTCAACAGGAGTTGAACCGTCGTGTTGTAGAATTGGAGCGCACGCACAAGGCAGAGCAACAGACGGAGCGGTTGCGCTCGGAGCAGGCATACCAAGCGGAGATTAGCAAGAAAACACAGGAACTGACAGCCCTGCGTGCGGACAAAGAGAAAGAACTGACCACCCTGCGAATGCAAAAGGAGCAGGAGATGATGACACTGCGAATGCAGAAAGAACAGGAAATTGCCGCACTCAAAGCCACTATTGCACAGAGCGGAGACAAACAGGAGATTGCCGTAATGGAGGTGCGTCAGAAAGCGGCTAATGTATTGAAAGACAGAGAACAGCAGATACTGCAACTACAGAACCGGATTACCACTGCGCAGAACGAGGCGGCTCTCAACGAGGCGCATATTCGTCAGGGCTATGAGCAGAAACTGACCCAAATGCAGGAGCAGGTGGACTACTACAAAGAGATGAAACTGCGTCTCTCGACAAAGATGATTGGCGAGTCATTGGAACAGCATTGCAGCGCGGAATACAACCGCAA
Organism: uncultured Bacteroidales bacterium; assembly: GCA_900556095.1. Lineage (GTDB taxonomy): Bacteria > Bacteroidota > Bacteroidia > Bacteroidales > Paludibacteraceae > Colicola. The sequence goes on from USNU01000074.1 coordinate 4,050, forward strand.
CCTGCGTCCCGTAATGCCCGGTGCCTATTTCGAGAAAGACAACGATGCATCGGAAGGCAGCAAGGGTGACTTTATCTTCCGCGACTTTGCCGACGGGCAGGAGTATGTATCGATAATGTTCGAGATGAAGAACGAAGCGGACGCCACCGCCAACAAGCACAAGAACGAGGACTTCTTCAAGAAATTGGACGAAGACCGCCGCAAGAAAGGCTGCGAGTATGCCGTGTTGGTTACGTTGCTCGAACCCGACAGTGAACTATACAACGGCGGCATAGTGGACGTGTCGTACCGATATGAGAAGATGTATGTCATTCGTCCTCAGTTCTTTATCCCGCTGATTACGCTGCTCGTACAGACCAGCAAAAAGACCATTGACTACCAGCGTCAGTTGGCGATAGCACAGAGTCAGAGTATCGACGTTACGAATTTTGAAAACAAACTAAACGAGTTTAAGGACGGTTTTGCCCGCAACTACGACCTTGCCAGCCGCAAATTCCACACCGCCATCGAGGAGATAGACAAGACTATCGACCACCTGCAGAAAGTGCGCCAGGCACTGGTCGGGTCGGAGGATAACCTGCGCCTTGCCAACAACAAAGCCGAAGGGCTGACCATCAAAAAACTAACCTACGGCAACCCGACCATGAAGCAGAAATTCGACGAAGCCCGTACGGCGGATGCTAAAGAATAGTTAATAAAAAGAGGTGGCAAAAACGGCTTATCCACAGGGTATCCTCTCGGTATCCACCCGACATTTCCATACAAAAGAGCCTTTAAGGTTATTAAAGACTTTGAGGGCATTTACACACTTACCAATTTACAAATTGTCTAATGCTTGACCTCACCCATTCGCTCAATGTTTGCCGTGCCTCAGCGGGTACGGGCAAGACTTTTACCCTTGCCGCCTACTATGTAGGTCTTCTGCTCAGCGGAGTCAGTTACCGCAATATACTTGCCGTAACATTCACCAACAAAGCCACCGCCGAGATGAAAGAGCGTATTCTCACCTATCTGCTCGCCATAGCGCAAGGCGATAGTCGCGAGGATGCTTTTTTCGAGAAAGCCAAATCGTTTATGACGGGCAACACTCGTGCTACGGACGAACAACTGCGGACTCGTGCGGATGTGTGCTTCCGCCAGATGCTCGCGGACTATGACAACGTCTGCGTCAGCACCATCGACTCTTTTCTGCAAACGATCCTCTCCGGTATGGCGCAACTATTGGGCAAGGGTGCCGGTTATTCGGTGGAACTTGATATAAAACGCGCGATTGCGACTGCTGTTGATCAGATACTGACCACTGAGATGACCGACCAATTAGAACCGATAATGGTGGATTACCTGCAAGACAGATTAGACAACGAGGCACGCTGGGACATACGCAAAAGCATTATCGATATGGCGCAAAAACTCTATGACGAGTCTGTGCAGATGCTCAACAGCGAGGGCAAAATCGATTTCAACCCAGACCATATCCGCCGCTACAAAAAGATGTTGGACCAATGGCGCACACGCCCCGAGTTCACCCGCCTCGCTACACTCCGAGAACAAGTGGCGGCACAATATACATCCATTACACAGAAAACGTTTTTTAACGACATAGACCGTATGCTCTCCAATATCGCCGACTCCATTCATGAGCCGAAAGGGTTGGAAACGGGCAAGCGTTTTATGGGAATGACGGCAGCGGCATACGCCAAGTTTTCCGACACACAGAAAGACAAATGGCAGTCGGCAACGGGGACACTCTATGCGCAGATAGAGCAGTTGCAACTACTCTGCGACACCTGCCGCCGCACCTATTGGGAGTGCCAAATCACAGGACAGTTCCTGATGGATATGCGTATGATGCAGGCACTATTGAAGCAAATCAACGACAACCTTGCCGAAGCCAACCGTACGCTACTCGCCGAGACCGCCGCCACGCTTACCAAAGCCCTCAAACCCGGAGATGCGGACTTTATCCTCGAGAAATGCGGTATTCGCTACAAACATGCTATGATTGACGAGTTTCAGGATACCAGCCGGCTCCAATGGCAAGTATTCCTGCCGCTTGTAAAAGATATTCTCGCCGCCGAGGGTAATTCGATTTTGATTGTTGGCGATATCAAACAAAGTATCTACCGTTGGCGTAACGGCGATTGGCATATTATGGATAACCTCGGTAGCCCGAAAGACCCGCTGGCTCCGTGGTTCAACCCCGAATTTCCTGCACTACAAAGAAATTTCCGTTCCCGCCGCAATGTAGTGCAGTTCAACCTGCAAACGATGCAAAGTATCCTTGCTGAAAGCGAACCCGACCGGCAAAACGCATATATATACAACGAGGACTACACCCACGACATACTCACAGACTACTACAACACGAAGAACGATGGCGGATACGTGCGCTTCCGTGCCTACCCCAAACATATATACGGCGGCTCTACACTGTCAACACAAGTATTGAAAACACCACGTGTGCAGGCAGATATACTCATAGATGTATTTACCACCATCGAATCACTATTGCAGCAAGGAGAAAGCCCTGCCGACATAATGATTCTGGTGCGCACCAACCGTGAGGCAATGGCGGTGGTCAACTGTTTCAACGACCTCCGTCAAAACGCCGACACCTTTCCTACATTGATAGACACGCGCTTGGTCTCGGCAGACAGTTTCCATCTTGATCGCTCGGCATCAGTACTTTTGGCAATCAATGCGTTGCGCTATATAGACAGTGCCGACCCGGTGGCTGCGAAATACATAGAATTGGGAACCTCTGTACCCGACCCGCTTGAACAATTAGCCGCTCTCGACAGGCAGTTGCCGCTCTACGAGATGCTGCAGGATATAGTACGGCTTTTGCTTTGCGACGAACACGGGACATTCCTCTTTACCGACATTGCCTACGTCAACTACCTCTT
>USNU01000075.1 GCA_900556095.1 uncultured Bacteroidales bacterium
TTCTCCGCTCTTGTTTTTGCCTCTTTTTGTCCCACTTTTCCGATTAAAGCCGGCATCATCACATTCTCCAATGCCGTGAATTCCGGCAGTAGTTGGTGGAACTGAAAGATAAACCCTATATGTCGATTGCGAAATTCGGCTAACTCATTCTCTTTCAGTCTGAAAATATCAATTCCGTCTATTCGTACTATGCCACTCGTAGGCTTATCCAATGTGCCGATGATTTGTAGAAGCGTGGTCTTACCTGCTCCACTTTTGCCTACAACCGCCACAATCTCACCTTTTTGCACCTTCAGATTGACGCCTTTCAGCACTTCCAACGACCCAAACGACTTATGTAGATTATCTACCTCTATAATATTATTTTCGTTCATACGCATTGTTGATTATTGCTACTGCCCGTTCTATTAGGTCATCTCTGTCCGAACTGCGCAGTGTTTCATATATATCGGGTGCTATACCTTCCTCAATGCTCTGTTTATCAGCATTGTACATCTTCACACTTGAGAAACGTACCGTCCATCCGTTGGGTAGTTCATAACTCATTGGCATACCGCCTCCGCCACCGCTTACGCCACCCAACAATAGCGCATTCTTGGCATATCGCATTGCATTTACAAACGAGTTCGCTGCTGAATAGGTATAGCGGTCTTGCAATACAATCACAAGTCTGAACCACTTGTTCGGCATATCACTTTCGTGCACATATAGTGGTTCTAACGATGAATAGTCCGTATGCCCCTTGCCTGATTTATGTTGCCAGTAGCCGATTAAGGTATCGTTTTCCATAAATGTAGCCGCTAATTTGTATGCGTTTGTTAGGTCGCCACCGCCGTTGTTTCGCACGTCCAATACGATGCCTTTGCACTCTTTGAAAGCCGTCAACACATAGTACATATTGGCTACTCCGAAACTCGACGAGAATGAACTGTATCGTGTATATCCGATACTATCCCCTGCTATTTTTGTATAGGTAAGTCCTCCTGCACGGCGGGCATTTTGTAGATATACATCATTGATTATCTGACTATTATATAATACTGGATACCCTTGATACCATTCATCGCTACTTGAGACATCAAACGCCGTGTAGAGATTCACATGCCCGTCATGTAGCCGGTTGAGCATATCTGCCATTTGGTCAAATAGACGTATATCAGACTGCTTGTCAGAAGGGTCTATCTGTTTCGCACTATCCATATATTCTGTATAAATAGCATCCCAATCCACTCCTTTTTCTTCGACAAAGCAGTATTTCTCATCAATAATATGCCACAACGCCTCCATATTGCCGACAGGTGTATTCGGGTAAGAAACATCACCTAAAGTATGCGTACATGCACATACAACGCACACCATACACGCTAATACACTATATATCAACCGTTTTACCATTCTGTCAGTCGCTTATTCGGTTTCAACTTATAACGAAAACATGTGCCTACTACCACACTTACCTGTTCACGGCTGAACCACATATCGCCCTGCCCGTATTCTAAATACTCATGACGCACCCCCATATGCCACGTGGAGTGCAAGAACTGCATATCCAGCGTCAGTTCGTGGTTCAGATAGCGATGGTTCCACATACCCGCACAGCGCACTATGCCCGCTATGCCTTCGGTCAGTTCATAATACGATTGCCAATAATCGGGCATAAAGTCCACACCTATTAGGTTTGCCCGCACCATATAGCGCAAACGGTAAGATGTCTTATGTGATGCAAACGAGTAACTTATGCCGCTCATTGCTTCTACTTGCACTGCTGCATCCATTGAGTACGGTTTATTCACATTATTCAGTATCGTGCGGGGCATAAAATCCAAATCTAAGTACGGACCTAACCATATTTGTACGCCTGCTTTTGGAAACCGCCACGTATAGAATCCACCCCAACCGCCTTGTAGTCCTAAAGCATATATTCCGTTGCTATGTGGCTGATTATATACCCAGCCGAAACTCAAGTCTATACGCCCTACGTGCGCCCAATTGGTCAGTTTGCCATTGCGACCGAGACGGCTCTCTTGCCCAAATGGTTGCCACCACTCGTTGCCAACGCCCACTCGCATACCGGAATAGAGTAGGGGACTAAGGTATTGATCTTGTTGCCACATACCACCATAGTTTACATAAAGCACACTCTCATGTTCCACGTTCTCCGCTTGCAATGTTGTTCCTAAAAAGGAAATACATTCCGCAAGCAAAAGTACACCTATGGTAAGGTATCGTTTCATTATCTTTTTTATCCTTCTATAGTCAATCTTCTGTCTCCATTCTCCAATACATTTATATGGATACTGATGGTATCTTCGGGTAGAATTTGATCTATCATTTCCGGCCACTCTATCAGGCAATAGTTTCCGGAGTAGAGGTATTCCTCTGCACCGAAATCCAATGCCTCGCAAATATTTTTCAGTCGATAGCAATCGAAATGATATACTTCACCTTTCTGTGGGTGTTCCACATCATACACATTCACTATTGCAAAGGTCGGACTATTCACTACATCGTCAGTTCCCATCTCCTGACATAGTTGTTTGATGAATGTTGTCTTGCCGGCACCCATCTTGCCATAGAATGCATACACACGATGTGGCTCCGTTGTTTGGAGTATATCAAGGGCAGGAACACGTTTCCCCTCTTCATTGAGCAGAAAAAGTCCACCTTCAGAGTCCTGTTTTATTGTATAAATACTCATAGTCGTTTCAAATATGCGATTCTCAATGCGATATTTTTCCTTGAAAATACTCATAAAGCATTGAGCCTCTTTTAGTTCCGAGTAATTCTTGCCATTCCTCTAAAGCAGCCGTTCCAGCACGGCGTACTGAACCGAAATGTTGCAGTATTTTTTGCTTTGTAACATTGCCAACTCCTTGTATATCATCGAGTTGACTTGCTATTTGGTGCTTACTTCGCTTCTTTTTATGGTACGTAATGGCAAATCGGTGCACCTCGTCTTGTATCTGTGTCATCAGTCGGAACACTTCACTCGTTACGGGCATACTCACCTCCACTGGTGGAAATCCATAAAGCAAAGTTTGTGTGCGGTGTTTGTCATTTTTTTTCAGACCTGCAATCGGGATAGACAATCCGAGTTGGGATTCCACGGCCTCACGTATAGCGTGCATCTGTCCAATACCACCATCGGCGATAATCAAGTCTGGCATCTTACTGCCGTCGTCTTTTAGGTGCTGATACCTACGGCGTACCACTTCCCGCATACTTGCATAGTCATCTGCACCCTCTACGGTCTTTATCTCAAATCGCTTATAGTCTTTCTTGCTCGGCTTCGCCATCTTATAAACTACACACCCTGCTACAGCGTCTGTACCCATAATGTTCGAGTTATCGAAACTGTCAATCCAAACGGGTAAGGTAGGTAGTCCTAACATCTTTTGTAATTCACTCAATATACGAGTTGCTCGTTGTTCTGGGTTGAGTTTATCGGCTTGTTTTAGGCGATCTTGCTTGTACTGCCGTACGTTCTGCATTGCCAGATCAAGCAGTTTTTTTCTGTCCCCACCATTAGCAATATAGATATGTAGTGTTTCATCGAACCCGTCTGGTATAAATGGTACAATCACCTCGCGGGTAGTACTCCCTAATTGCTCCCGCAATTCCATCATACCGAGTGCCAATATTTCCTCTTTCTCCTCCTCTACTTTTTTCTTATATTCAATAGTCTGCCCTTGTACAATACTGCCGCTGTGTACGTGCAGCATAGATATATATACGTTATCATCTTGTTCATCATATCCGAATACATCTACATCCCCTGCCGTAGTATTCGTAATGATTGTCTTGCTGCAAAACTGTTGCAATAGTTCTAATTTACGCTTGGTCTCAGCTGCTTCCTCATATTTCATTTGTGCAGCAGAGGCGTACATATCCGCTTCTAATCGTTTGCTTATCTCATGTGCATCGCCTCGTATGATTTGCCGTGCCTGCTGTATCCATTCCGCATATTGTCGGCTCTCTGGTTTCATCTCGCATATACCGCAGCAGTTATGTAGGTGGTATTTTAGACAGACCTTAAACTTACCTTTTTTAATACTATCGTCCAACATAGGTAAGTTGCAAGTACGGATAGGAAATAACCGGTGTATCAGTTCTACAACCAAGTCAACCGTATTGCCAAAACTATATGGACCATAGTACTCACCTGCACGCTTATTGATAGTACGTGTCTTGAATATACGCGGATAGGGTTCTCTGGTTATACATATACTTGGGTACGATTTACCATCTTTGAGTAGTATGTTGTAATGTGGCTGATATTTCTTAATTAGATTATTTTCTAATAGAAATGCATCCTGCTCTGAATCTACTACCACATAACGTATATCGGCTATATGCGCTACCAACTGCCGTGTCTTAGAACTGGCGTGATCTTTCTGAAAATAACTATTTACCCGTCTATGAAGGTTCTTTGCTTTACCTACATAGATAATTTCTCCATCTGTATTAAAGTATTGATATACGCCCGGACTTTGCGGAATACGTTGGAGTAGAGTAGTAATATATTCAGACTGTGTAGCCAACTTTTACAAATCAAATACAAATGCGGTTATACATATACACTAAATCTACATATGTATCAGTGTATCCACTTCAGTAGCATTTGTTAGTACTTTGCGACCATTCAATACATCAAGTTCAATAATGAAATTTACATATACTTTCTTTACGCCAAATTTCTTTACCAATTCTACGGCCGCTGCCATAGTACCACCCGTAGCCAATAGGTCATCATGGATAAGCACTACATCGTCGGCTGAAATAGCATCTTTATGTATTTGAATAGTATCTACACCATACTCTTTTTGATAACTTATTTCTACCGTTTCAGCAGGCAACTTACCGGGTTTTCGAATTGGTACAAAACCCACGCCTAATTCCATTGCAACTGCAGGGGCTATAATAAATCCGCGAGATTCAATGCCTACTACTTTTGTAATACCCTTATTTTTATAAAGGTTCACCATCTCATTCCGTATCCAACGCAAGCAATCCGGCTTACGCAAGGCTGTAGTAATATCCTTAAACTGAATACCTTTCACAGGAAAGTCCGGAATATTACGGATTTGTTGTTTTACTTCTTCTGCTGTCATATTTTTAAGTATTAATGTTTCACGTGGAACAAATAAGTTTGTTTACTATGTAAACAAAAAGTCTGTTTTATCTACCCATAAATATAAGCAAAACGCTAATATCATTAGGACTGACACCGGGAATACGGCTCGCTTCGCCTATAGTATTCGGCTGAATCTTTGTTAGTTTTTGCCGTGCCTCGGTAGATAGGGATTGTAGACTTTGGTAATCGAAATTTGTCGGGATATGTATTTTGTCAAGGCGTTGTAGTCTATTGGCAGCTATCTGCTCTCGATGAATGTATCCTTCGTACTTTAGATTAATTTCTGTGCTTTCTACTATTTCGTCTTGTTGCGATTTTTGTGGAATTATCTCTGATAATTTTGTTTTAAGATCGGATAATACATCGATTAGATTGGAAATAGTTACTTGTGGGCGCAATACTAATTCAGATAATTTGCAACTTTGCGAGAGTGGGCTGGCACTTACTTGCTCTAAGTATCCGTTTATTTCGTTAGGTCTGATGCTCGTAGTTTGTAGATATTGTGTGAGAGCAGCAACTGCCTCTTGCTTGTGGCAGTAGGTTCGGTAACGAACTGTATCTGCAAGACCTAATTGATAACTGCGTTCTGTAAGTCGTATATCGGCATTATCTTGGCGTAGAAGAATACGATGTTCTGCGCGAGAAGTAAACATCCGGTATGGTTCATCTACACCCTTGTTTACCAAATCATCTATTAGCACACCGATATAACTTTCGTCTCGACCCATTGTAAATGGTGTACCGCCGACACTATTTTGATGTGCATTGATTCCTGCTATTATGCCTTGTCCTGCGGCTTCTTCATAACCGGTAGTACCATTGATTTGTCCGGCAAAGAATAGATTGCTGATTATCTTCGTTTCCAACGTGTGTTTTAGTTGCGTTGGATCGAAGAAATCATACTCAATGGCATAGCCTGGACGATACATTACTACATCTTCCAAACCTTTGATAGTTTTGAGTCCTGCGAGTTGTACTTGCCATGGAAGACTGGACGAAAAACCGTTTACGTAGTACTCATTGCTATCTACTCCTTCTGGTTCGAGAAATATTTGGTGTGCTTCTTTATTAGCAAAGGTTACAATTTTAGTTTCAATGCTCGGACAATAACGCGGTCCGATACTTTTAATTTGTCCGTTGAAAAGGGGAGAATCCGGCAATCCTTTACGTAGTTCTTCGTGAGTGTGAGAATTTGTATAGGTAATCCAACAACTCATCTTCTTTAGAGGACGTGATATGTCGGTGAGATATGAGAACTTATGCCAATCATTATCGCCCGGTTGCTCTATTAGTTCGTTAAAATGAATACTGCGTTTATCAATGCGTGCCGGAGTGCCGGTTTTCATTCTTCCAGCGTTGAAACCGAGCGAAATGAGCTGTTCAGTAAGTCCATATGAAGCGGGTTCAGAGGTGCGTCCGCCGCGTATTTGCACTTTGCCAAAATGGAGTAGACCATTAAGGAAAGTACCATTGGTAAGTATCACCGAGCGTGCACTTATTTCTACGCCGAGCATAGTTTTAACGCCAGAAATAGTACCATTTTTGATAATGAGTTCAGAGACTACATCTTGCCAAATATATAGATTCTCTGTTGTTGAAAGCGTGCGAACCCACTCTTCAATGAAACGTTTGCGGTCGCTTTGGCTACGCGGACTCCACATTGCGGGACCTTTGCTGCGATTGAGCATGCGGAACTGAATGGCTGTTAAATCGGTGATACGTCCCATTTGCCCGCCGAGTGCATCTATTTCGCGTACAATCTGCCCTTTTGCTATACCTCCTACGGCAGGGTTGCAA